>JAHECJ010000382.1 GCA_024641805.1 Desulfococcus sp. | reverse complement strand
GATTGTGTCCGACCTGAAGGTTCCGAAAGCCGCCTGCTATATCAGCGGCGACAAAATTCATTTACGGCGCCTGCTGCTGAACCTGATCAACAATGCCGTGAAGTTCACCCCTGCGGGCGGGAAAATCAGCATCATGCTGACCGTTAAAGACAGTCGGGCCCGGGTTGCCATCCAGGATACCGGGGCAGGGATTTCCCGGGCGGATTTAAAAAGGATTTTTGATAAATTTTTCCGTGTCAATCCCCATGATCCGGCGGTCGAGTCCGGCAGCGGCCTGGGGTTGAATATCGCCCGTTCCATTGCCAGGGCCCACCAGGGGCACATAACCGTTAAAAGCAGCCCCGGCCAGGGCTCGATTTTTACCGTCAGTCTTCCGGTTGTCTGATTTCCGATATCCCGTCTTTCTCCCATGGCCGGGAAACATAAGAAAATTTTAATCTTTTTTTAACCGTCTTTTAACCTTCGTTTACCTATATTTGAACCGTGTTTATGAAATGATTAACTTATTTAATGAGTAGCAGGTTCAAATGAATATCCTGATTGTAGATGATGAAGTAAGAATAAGGCGTGTCTTCTGCAAAATAATGCAGAGGGAAGGTTACTCTGTTCTTGAGGCCGGCAATGCAAAGGATGCGTACGATTTGTTATTGGAAAATCCGGTGGATCTGATTCTGCTGGATATTAATATGATGGAGGTTGACGGTACGGTCCTGTATGAAGTCGCCCAGATGTTTTGCTCTAAATCCAAAATCATTGTTGCCAGCGTTTATCCGCTTGACGATCAGAAAATACTCATCAAGGGCGCTGCGGATTATTATGACAAATCAGACAGCCTTCAGGTTCTGATTCGCAAAGTCAAACGCGTTCTGGAAAACAGTCTGAATGCGGCGCAGCCTGAAGCGTTATAAGTTGTTGTGTTCATGAAATAACAACTTAAGAAAACAAGATGAAAAACAATTATATATAGATGTAATTGACGAAAGGAGATTTAAAATGAAGTTTCTGCAAAAAAACCGGCTTAATAACCGGGGAAAAACTTTCGGAATTATGATGGCGGTCATGATTACGGCGGTTGTGATGTTTGTTTTCACCCCCTATTCAACAACCGCTGCCGGCACCCATGCGCCGGCCGTACAAATGATTCCCCAGAGTTTTACCCAGCTGGCCAAAAACTGCGGCCCGGCGGTGGTAAATATCAGTACCGTTAAAACCCTCACCAGCGGGGGAAACCGTGTATTTGAACATTTTTTTGGGGGTCCCCAGAACTCTCCCCATGGACAGATGGATCCGTTCGGCAGATTTTTTGAAGATTTTTTTAAAAACCATCCCCAGCGTGAGTTCAAGCAAAGCAGTCTGGGGTCTGGTTTTATCCTGGATAAGGAAGGCTTCATTGTCACCAATAACCATGTGATCGATGGCGCGGATGAAATCCAGGTCAAACTGAAAGATGGAAAAGAATATCCCGCTGAAATTATAGGAAAAGACTCATCAACGGACCTGGCCCTGATTAAAATCAAGGCGGATAAGGATCTGCCGGTATTGAATCTGGGAAACTCGGATGATCTGGAAATCGGGCAGTGGGTGCTTGCCATCGGCAGCCCGTTCGGACTGGAACAGACGGTAACGGCCGGAATTATAAGCGCAAAAGGACGGGTCATCGGTGCCGGACCCTATGATGATTTTATCCAGACGGACGCCTCCATCAACCCCGGCAACAGCGGCGGTCCGCTGATCAATATGTATGGAGAGGTTGTAGGGATTAATACCGCCATCATCGCCGGCGGCGAGGGCATTGGTTTTGCCATTCCGGTCAACATCGCCAAGGAAGTTTTCGCGCAATTGAAAAACAACGGTTCGGTGACCCGCGGGTGGCTGGGCGTTGCCATCCAGGATCTGGATAAGGATCTGCAGGAATACTACGGCGTTGATAAGGGCGTACTGGTGTCGGAAGTCTTTAAAGGCGATCCGGCCGATGAAGCCGGAATCAAGGCAAATGACATAATCGCGGAAATCAACGGGAAATCGGTTGAATCCAGCCGGGATCTGACAAGACTTATTGCCGGTCTATCGGTTGACAGCAAAGCGGAAATTAAAGTCAACCGGGAAGGCAAAGTAAAGACGTTCAAGGTGAAAATCGGCCAGCGGGATGACGAGAAGCTCGCTGCTGCATCCGGCGGCGGGCAGCAGGGGCATATGGAGAGCGAACTGGGAATTGAAATTTCAAACATCACCCCGGAAATTGCAAATCAATTCAACATCGATGAATCGGGAGGCGTCATTGTGGTCAATGTCCAGCCCGACAGCAATGGGGCCAAAGCCGGCATCGTCCAGGGCGACATCATTAAGGAAATCAATCATCAGCCGGTAAAAAATGTTGCCGAGTATAACAAGGCCGTGGATGGCGTGAAAAAAGGGGATGCTGTCAATCTCTTTATCCGGCGGCTGAATAAAGGATTCATGGTCGTGAAAATAACCAAATAAAATATTTGGTTCATATCGGGCGGGGGAGCCATACCCCCGCCCGATTTCCGACTCTCTTGTCCCGGGAGGAAACCGTCTTTTTGAAACCCTCTCCCCCCAAATTGACGGTTCTCTTTTTGCTCCCCGCATATCCCGGGACGGGGGAGCCATTCCTGTAACCCTCCAGTAACTCCCTCACCCCGCTGCGGCAGAGCGCCGGGGTGAGGGACCCATTACAGCTGAAACGCCACCGGTTTAAATCGCCGCTTCAATTGTTAGCCTTTTCCCTGGTGATTATCTCTTTAATTCTCATTAAAGTTCCGCTTTTCCGCTGTCTCCCTCCTGTCTCTTAAATTCCTGATTTTACCCGATTCAGTCAAAAAAATCGAAAAAAAATCTTTTAAATAAACAAAACAAGGTTATACTTATGGGTAATTCTTAAAAATTATTTCGATTTTTCCGACTATCAATTCTTAAAAAAGGAACATTCCATGTCAATTGTCACCATTTCCCGAGGCTCCTACAGCCGGGGGAAGGAAGTTGCTGAGCAACTGGCTGAGAAGCTGGGGTATGAATGCATATCCCGGGACATCCTTCTCGAAGCCTCCGAGGAATTCAATATCCCTGAGATCAAGCTGGTCCGGGCGATCCATGACGCCCCGTCCGTCCTTGACCGATTTACCCACGGGAAAGAAAGATATATCAGCTATATCCGCAAAGCGCTGTTGAAGCATGTTAAAAAGGACAATGTGGTGTATCATGGCCTGGCCGGCCACTTTTTTCTTCAGAACATCCCCCATGTTTTTAAAATCAGAATTATCGCCAATATGGAGGAACGGGTGAAGGAAGAGATCAAACGGGAAAATATTTCAGCGGAAAAAGCCCGTTATATACTGAAAAAAGATGATGACGAGCGCCGCAAATGGAGCCTTCAGCTATACGGCATCGACACATGGGACTGCCAGTTGTATGACATGGTTCTGCACATCAAAACCATAACGGTGGAAGATGCCACGGAAATGATTTACAGGACGGTGCAATCACAAGTTTTTCAGACAACGCCTGAATCCCAGAAAATCCTCAATAATCTGCTTCTGGCAGCGGAAGTGAAAGCAGCCATAATGAAAATCGAACCCACCCTGAACGTGACGGCCGATAACGGCATAGTGAATATCAGCAATATTGAAGCATCGAAAAAGGTCAAACCCAATGTACTGGCGGAAATCAGAGCCATGGCCGCGAAGATGGAAGGCGTCAAAAAAGTGATTTTCAGCGGGCAGTTA
>JAHECJ010000381.1 GCA_024641805.1 Desulfococcus sp. | reverse complement strand
ATCGGGCCGTTCAATATTCAGCGCATCCTCGGATCGGACAGACCGCCATGGGTCAGCATTCGCGAATCAGACGTGAAAAGCGCCATTGCGGCAATAAAAAAAGTATCCCCCAAAATTGTCGCCCTGTCCCCCCACGACAGCTCCGACTGGTGCATTGACCAGTTCAAACAGGCATTCGGCAATTCCTATGTGGATGTGAAAGCCGGACAAAAAATCGTGATCTGAGAAACCGGTTAACTGTCAAACGGGCTGTTGACCCCCAGCCGGTTGGTTTTGGCCACATGGGTGTAAATCATTGTTGTCTGGACACTGGCATGCCCCAGAAGTTCCTGAACGGTCCGGATGTCATACCCTTTTTCCACCAGATGGGTGGCAAAGCTGTGGCGGAGCGTATGGACCGTGACCCGCTTGGTCAGCTCCGCCCGTTCAGCTGCTTGCTTGACGTGCCGGCTTAAATAACTCTGGTTCACATGATGGCGACGGACAGTTCGGGACTTGGGATCCACGGACAGGGTCCCTGAAGGAAATACCCATTGCCAGATCCACTCTTTTCCGGCATTGGGATATTTGCGTTCAAGGGCATTGGGGAGATACACGCCGTTAATTTTATTTTCACGATCCTCTTCATACAGAACGCGGATTTCTTTAATATGAGCGTTGAGCGATTCAACGAGCCCCCTGGGCAAGACTGTAAGCCGATCTTTATCCCCCTTGCCGGATTTTACAGTCAGACAGCACTGCTCCAGATCAATATTCTGGATTCTCAGGCGCAGGCATTCCATTAACCGCAGCCCGCACCCGTAAGTCAACTGAGCCATCAATTTCGGAATCCCGTTCATCTGGTCAAATAGCCGGAAGACTTCATCCCGTGTGAGTACCGTGGGTATCCGATGTTTTTTTCTGGCCCGAACCACAGACGACAGATCTCCAAGATCCTTGCCCAGCACATGGCGGTAAAAAAACAGCAACGCATTCAACGCCTGATTCTGGGTGGATGCGGCCACCCGGCGGTCAACCGATAAATGGCTTAAAAACGATTTTGCATGTTCCGAGTCAAGATTTTCAGGTGCAATTCCTTTTGCATTTCGGTAAAAAGAACGCAGCCATTGCATGTAGCTTTCTTCGGTCCGTAAGGCCCGCTGTTTCAAACGGAGCATACGCACCATTTCATCGGCGGCACATTTCCACTGCTCGTCCAGTGAAATTGTTTTTTTAATCAGTTGTTGCTTCCCGGATGTTTGATAGTAGCGGTATAGCCGAATGGCTTCATCTGCCTGTTTGATCTGCCATTCCTGGCATCTCTTTTCAAGAGATCCCAAAAACAGGCCCGCTTCTTCATCTGTAAGTTGATAATCTAAGGGGTGGCCAGTATAAGCATAGCACTGCTGAATCCAGCGGGAGAAGAAAGAAATATTTTTTGAGGCCACGATTCGTCGTTGTGTTAAAAAATTTTCAAACGATTGCAACTGGCTCATAATAGATATCCAATGCTCGGTGGCTGCAAACTAACATTTAATATTTAAACAAATATATGCATCAATTTGAATCCCGACTCTGTCAATTTAAAATAAAAAAAAATAAAATTCAATATATTATGAAATATCATCATTGATTACAGCAGACGATTTCCTATAAAATCCAATAAAGACAAAATAACTTTATTTATTAGGCAGTTACCATGTCTGTGGTTATACCGTTGATATTTTTATGAATTTTGATGAAATTGTTATAATCAATTGACTTTCTTATATTTATAATATATGAAGGTAATAATTTTTAAAAATTTTATTAACTGCAAGTCAATCTATACTGTTCCAGTAAGATTTCATCAGGATAATAAATAATATCAATATTTTATATCTGAATCTATCTTTTGACATTGTCTGCACCAGAGCAAACATCCATTCTTTCAAATCGTCCTAAATATGAACTGTCGGATATTTTCAGAGAATACGGCAGATCATTTGAAGCTGGAAATTCTTTAGCCAAAAGACAGCATCAGGTCCTATTCGATATTCAACACTGCCGAACACAAACATTCGGGTATCATGCGGATGTCTGCGACACCTGTAATCATGTCGATACAGCTTATAACTCCTGCAGAAACAGGCATTGCAATAAATGCCAGGGGATCAACCGGCGAAAGTGGGTGAACGAGCGATTAAAACACCTGCTGCCGGTGTCTTACCACCATGCTGTTTTTACACTTCCCCATTATCTTTTCCCGTTAATCCGTTTTAATCAGAGAATTATTTATACCCTGCTGTTCGATAGCGCCGCAGAGACCCTTATGAATTTTGGAAAAGATCCCAAATGGCTGGGGGCGGAAATCGGTTTTTTTGGTATTCTGCATACATGGTCGCAAACGTTGTGGCAGCACCCGCACGTTCATTTCATTGTCACCGCCGGCGGACTGACCAATGACGGGCAGTGGATCGAACCAAAATACAACAGCCGGTTTTTGTTTCCCGTCCGTGCGCTCAGCAAGGTATTTCGGGGAAAGTTCGTCCAGGGGTTGAAGGCCACCTATGACCAGGGCGACCTGATCCTTCCGGATGGATTAAAATCATTGAAGCACAGAGAAAATTTTGAAAGATGGATTGATGGTCTGGTGAATCGTAACTGGGTTGTATTCAATAAAGCCCCGTTTGCAGGGCCGGAGAAAGTTGTGAAATATATCGGACGCTATACCCACCGTGTTGCCATCAGCAATCACCGGATTCTTGCCGTTGAAGATAAAGGTATCCGGTTTGCGTATAAAGATTATAAGGATAGGGCTAAAATAAAAGAGATGACCCTGCAACCGGATGAATTTATCAAGCGGTTTCTATGGCATGTGCTTCCGAGGCGGTTTCATAAAATCAGGCATTACGGATTTCTCTCCAACGGTCAGTGCAACAAAAAAGTGGCGCAGATCAGAAGGTTGCTAAAGGCCCCGGGAAATAAGAAAACAGAGAAGAATTTGCCTGAAGGAGTGGAATGCCCTGTTTGCGGAGAAGGCGTACTCGTCCCATCATTTATAATCAACCGGTTCGGCCTGGTAGTGATGAACCGGTTGCGGATAGAAAGGAGGAAAAGCGCGGTTTTCGTCACATGACACAGTTGATTGTCCGAAAGCATGAGGTATCAGGGACTGCATTTGTAGGCTGGATTGCGTTTACTGACGAATAATTCACTTTAATTTCAAGTGATTTTATAGTAGATTAGTCGAGATTTTAGCAATGCGCATTGAAAAATTGGCCAATATTTATCGATTAAAAGCAACTGATAACCGGCAAAGGTATCAGAGCGGCGATACTTTTCACCATAAGCATAGATTTACTGGAACAAATCGTTAAAGCGGATTTTTCTGATTAAATACGTTGCCAAACAAGTTTTTTTTCGTCACGAAAAACCGCTTAACTCAGCGTTATCTATCAATGAGAAATTTTAAAATTACATACCTGACGATATTCTTATTCTGCTTTTGTGGTTGTGTTAAAACATTAACTTTAGATGAATTATGCCTGAAAACAGAAGAAGATAGAATGATGACTGTTGCGGAATGGTTTTATTGTGGATCAAAAGAAGGTTTTCACTATTTTTATAATTCCCAAATAGGTATTGGAAGCGGTACTTATCGAGTTAATG
This sequence comes from Desulfococcus sp., assembly GCA_024641805.1. GTDB lineage: Bacteria > Desulfobacterota > Desulfobacteria > Desulfobacterales > Desulfosalsimonadaceae > SURF-3. The sequence goes on along the minus strand of JAHECJ010000381.1, from coordinate 113 downwards.
AAAATGAATTGAAATTAACCAAAACTTTTCCGGCTAACGAGGAAAGGGATAAGTGGATTTTGCTTTCATGGGGATCACCTAATCCAAGCAATCGAAACAAAATAGAAAGAGTG
>JAHECJ010000380.1 GCA_024641805.1 Desulfococcus sp. | reverse complement strand
GCTTAAAAAGTAATTGATGATATTATTGACCAAAAACAGCACCGCGATTTCCTGAACGGAAAACCCGAATTTTTTAACCAGCAGATATACGGCAAACGCGATAAAAATCTGCCGCCGGGCGCCGGCCATGAATGTCAGAAAATAAAACAGCCAGTATTTTTTTTTTAATATCATCTTCTTTCGTTGAGGAATAATGTTCTTATCCGTGGGATTCCGGGTCAGGGCCCAAGCGGCTGCGGCGATAATCAAAAGCCCAAACAAGAGGTACAGCTGGGTATAGTTCATAAAGGAGGCCAGTATAAAAATAAAGACTCCGGAACACACATTACTGGCTGACGCCAGGCTTCTGAGTTTACCGAAAACCACCGGGGATTCCCTGACATCAAAATACTGCAGGGTCAGCGACTGGTTGGTGGTCTCAAAATAGTGAAACCCGAAACTCATCACCAGGGTGGTGAACAACAATCCGTAAAACGTCGGCAAAAGCCCTGTTGCCGCTACCCCGATGCCCAGAATCAGGACCGACAGGGCCGATAGCCGATGTTCCCTGATAATAAACAGCACATACACCACCAGCAGCGCCAGGAACCCGGGTATTTCCCGCACAGACTGCACTATCCCGATATGGCTCCCATTTAAGTCGATGACATTAATGGCAAAGTTATCAAACAGGGTTCGCCAGACATTCAGCCCGGCGGTGGCGCAAATGGTCAAGACCATTAAAAACCAGTACATATTTTTGTTTTGTATTTTTTCCATGATTTCAGATAGTTCAATTTTTACTCAGGTCGCATCCCATTCCACCGATCCTTTTGGCATCTGCAACCGTACCCTGTTTCCAGACGATTGCTGCCCAAAACACCTTCGCTGCTATTATCAGATTTCACTTTATTGTCAAAAATTTATTGAAATTATAATAAATTACAGGAAAGCGAAATCCGCTTGAAATCGGTTTTAACGCTTGTATTTTAAACAGGTTTCGGTTAGTTTTTTTAAAAACATCTCTTCTACCTATGATCCATTTCAACGAACCCGAAAAATTTTTCAAAGGAGGGAACTATGAAAGTCGTTATTACCAAACAATGCATGGGTGACCGAAACTGTAACAACCTCTGTCCTGAAGTTTTCGAATATGACGAAGATCAACTCATGTCCATCGTCAAGTTTGACAAAATTCCCAACGAATACAAGGCGCTTGTCCGGCAGGCCGCTGCAGAGTGCGGGGCGGATGCCATTGAAATAATTGAAGATTAATCTTTAAGGAATGAATATCATGGGAAAATTCAGGGAAAGCCAAACAGCCAAAAATCTGCTATTGTCTTTTGCCGGTGAATCCCAGGCCAGAAACCGGTATACGTATTTTTCCAGACAGGCAATAGAAGACGGGTATGTGCAGATCTCCGATATTTTTGAAGAAACCGCCAATCAGGAATGTGAACATGCCCTGCGGTTCTTCAAATTTTTCAACGGGGGCGAGCTTGAAATTACCGGCAGTTTTCCTTCCGGCGTCATTAAAAGCACCTATGACAACCTGCTGGCAGCGGCTGCCGGTGAAAAGTTTGAACATTCGCAGTTATATCCAGGTTTTGCAAAGATTGCACGGGAGGAGGGGTTTGAACGGGCCGCGGACACCTGGGATGCCATATCCGTTTCGGAAAGGCAGCATGAAAAGCGCTACCGGGAACTGGCCGCTAACCTGGCCGCCGGCAGTGTTTTCAAGCGAAAAGAGGAACGGACATGGCGATGCCTGAACTGCGGGTATGTCCATGTGGGTCAGGAAGCCCCGGACAAGTGCCCGGCTTGTGTTCATCCCAGGGAATTTTTTGAACTGCTGTGCGAAAACTGGTAATTTTTCTTACTAAAATTAATTTTATTTAACGGTGTATCCGATGACCAGACGGCGGATACACCGCTTTTTATTTTAATCAAAAGAGTCATGCTGCTTATTGCCGATAATCTTCAGATCACCAACCCTGTCATTGCGACGGCCATTGACAAACTGGATCCTGCGCCGATTCAGGAAATGGTGAAAAACTGCGAATCCGCGGGAGCTCAGGCCATTGATATCAATCCAGGCCCGTTAACCCGGGATCCGGAAAAAAAAATGACCTTTCTGGTGGAAGCCGTTCAATCGGTCTCCCGGCTGCCCCTGCTGCTGGACACTTCCAACCCGAAGGCCATGGAAGCCGGGCTGATGGCTGCTATAAATCATCCCGAGCCGCCGATTATCAACGGATTTTCCCTGGAACCCCAAAAACTGGAATACATCCTGCCCCTGACAAAAAAATATCACACCCGGATTATCGGATATCTTTTATATCCCAACAGCAACGTTCCCATTGACGAGGCGGATTGTATTTCCGTGCTGCTGGATTTGTACGGCCAGTTTCAGGCTGCCGGACTGGAGAACGACCAGCTGATCATTGATCCGGTGGTGGCGCCGGTGATTTGGGAAGACGGGATCCGGCATAATATCAGCATATTGTCGGTGATGCGCCAGCTTCCGGACCTGTTGGGATTTTCCGTTAAGACCATTGCCGGTATCTCCAATCTGACAACCGGGAAAATCCCCAAGGATAAAAAGCAGATCCTGGAACAGTCCTTTTTACCTGTTTTAGCGTCCTCCGGTCTGTCCTTGGCCCTGCTCAATGTTTTTCACTCCCAGACCACGCAGACCGCCCGGGCATGTGAAGCACTGTTAACTCCCGGTATTTTTTCTTGGGCAACCCTTTGACCGACTGCCGCAAAACGATTACCCTGACCGTCCGTCGCTAAAATTGACCAGAAACTGCAACGATCATCTTTTTTATTTGATCATTTGAAATCCGATCACCGAATACATCAAACAAGAAGCATCTGCGTAAGCAAATCCCTACATAAAAATCAGATATCAACCGATATTCAAACGTCGGATTGTCTGCTAAAATCGAAATAACTCAATCGATTAATCAAATTTTGTGTTTCACTATCTATTTAAAAATGAATCATAATACTTTCGCGACAAATCATAATTTTGTAAAATATTCTCAACCCAAAAAGATATCTTAAAATGTAGAATCAACTGTAATACTTGTTCTTATAGCCCTTCTTTAGTTTACAAAAGACTGTAATTATTATGGATAAGATTCTAATTCTTGACGGAAATGCAGATCACCTCCAATCCCTGAAATCAGGGTTGGACAAAATGCATCTGTTTGAGGTAGCAACCGCTGCCTCCGGAGAAGAAGCCATTGACCTTATAGGGAAAAACAGGTTTTCTGTCTTTGTAACCGAAGTGGTTCCCCCGGATATGGACGCGCTGGATTTGCTGGCGTATATGACAAGAAAACGTCCGCATACACCCTGTATCGTCATGACAGATCATGGTAAACCATGGTTTAAAGAAAAAATGGCACAGCAATCATTTCTTTATCATCTGGAGAAACCATTTCAAATCGATAAACTGGTGTCTGCTGTCTTTGTCGGTTTAAATCTCAGGGATGAAGGAAAAAATCTTTCCGGGATGACTATGGCCAGCCTTTTGCCGCTGTTCGAAATATTGCAGAAAACCTGCCGCCTGGAAGTTTCTTCTAAAGACAATGGAAAAGGATATCTATATTTTAATGATGGTCACCTCATTGATGCCCATCTTGAAGAATTAAGAGGCGAAGCGGCTGCACGGGAAATCGTGAAATGGGACCGTATTTTTGTAAAACTAAGCGAACTGCCAGAATGCCGCACTCGAAAGCGAGTTAAAACCTGCCTTATG
>JAHECJ010000379.1 GCA_024641805.1 Desulfococcus sp. | reverse complement strand
TCGGGGGGCTGGCCATTGCCATCGGAGTGATGCTCGACGCATCGGTGGTGATGGTTGAAAACGCGCATAAGCATCTTGAACGGGATCTCGGCAAAAAGCCCCATTCACAAATTATTCTGGAGGCGTCAAAAGAAGTCGGGCCGGCCCTTTTTTACAGCCTCCTGATTATTACCGTGTCTTTTTTACCGGTCTTTTCGCTCGAGGAACAATCCGGCCGCATGTTTAAACCGCTGGCTTTCACCAAAACCTTTGCCATGGCATCTTCAGCATTGCTGGCAGTTACCATTATCCCGGTGCTGATGACTTTTTTTGTAAGGGAACACTCATTTAATCCGGACACTTCAAAAAAAACGAAACGGATTGCCTGGCTGGCGGCGATTACAGGCCCGTCATTGTTTGTTTGTGTGCTCTGGCTTTTTAATATCTCCCTGCCGGACTGGAGCCTGACAGCCGCGCTGGGATTATCCGTATTTTCCGTTATCTGCTTGATTCCGCAGAAGATAATACCGGAGTACAAAAACCCGATCAGCCATTTTTTCATCGTAATTTACCGGCCGCTGATCAAGAAAATACTGAAATGGCGTAAAACCACCATATTGATCGCCATCCTCATTCTGGCGGGAACATATTTCCCGGCCTCCCGGCTGGGCAGTGAATTCATGCCCCCCTTAAACGAAGGGGATCTTTTGTACATGCCCACCACCCTGCCCGGCATCTCGGTAACAAAAGCGCGCGAACTGCTGCAGCAGACCGATAAAATCATCAAACGGTTTCCTGAAGTCAAAACCGTTCACGGTAAAATCGGCCGCGCGGACAGCGCCACCGACCCGGCCCCGCTGTCCATGATCGAAACCACCATCATGCTGCGTCCGAAAACCGAATATGAGATGATCCCGGTCAAACGCTTTTTCTCCGGGTGGCCCGAATGGGCAAAAGCGCCATTAACCTGGATCTGGCCGGAAGTCGAACAAGGCGAAATTATCCACGAATGGAGAAAGAAGCCTGTCGAACGGTTCTTTTCCGACTGGCTGGCTTTTTTCAAGCGCCCGCTTTCACGAATCTGGCCGGAAAATGATTATATCACCATTGATGACCTTGCCGAAGACTTAGACCGCGCCATCCAGTTCCCGGGGCTGACCAACGCCTGGACCATGCCGATCAAAACGCGGATTGACATGCTGTCCACCGGCATCAAAACACCGGTGGGGATCAAACTGATGGGGCCGAAACTGAGTGTGCTCAATGATATCGGCTCGGAGATCGAAGCGGTGGTCCGCCAGATCCCCGGCACCCAGTCGGTCTATTCCGAACGGGTCACCGGCGGCAATTACCTGGATTTTGATATCCGGCGCGACCACATCGCCCGTTACGGACTGACCGTGGATGATGTTCAGAGTGTTATCATGACGGCGGTGGGCGGTATGAATGTGACGGAAACAGTGGAGGGACTTGAAAGATATCCGGTCAATTTAAGATACAACCGGGAGCTCCGCGACAATATCGATCAGCTCAAGCGGGTCCTGGTTCCCACGCCGACCGGCGCGCAGGTGCCCCTGGCGCAGCTGGCGGATTTTTCAATACACAAGGGCCCGGCCGGCATTAAAAGTGAAAACGCCCGCAAAACCGCCTGGATCTATGTCGACCTGAAAGGGATTGATGTGGGGTCGTATGTGAAAAACGCCAAAAAAGTCGTCAATGAAAAAATAAAACTGCCGACCGGTTATTCAATGATCTGGTCCGGACAGTATGAATACATGGAAAAAGCCAGGAAAACCTTAAATTTGATTGTTCCGGTAACGATTCTGCTGATTTTTATCATTCTGTACATACATTTTAAAAGCATCGGCGAATCGTTCATTGTCATGGCCTGCCTCCCCTTTGCCCTCGTCGGCGGCATATGGCTGCTGTACCTGCTGGATTTTAATTTATCCGTAGCCGTTATCGTGGGTTTTATCGCACTTGCGGGCCTGGCCGCGGAAACCGGCGTGGTCATGCTGGTTTACCTGGATGAAGTGTATCACCGTAAAAAGAAAAATAACGAACTGAACACCCCGGCCGATCTTCAGGTCGCCATCGTGGAGGGTGCGGTAGAACGCGTACGCCCGAAACTGATGACGGTGGCGACCACGCTCATTGGTTTGCTGCCGGTCATGATCGGTTCAGAAACCGGTTCCGAGGTCATGAAGCGGATTGCCGCCCCTATGGTGGGCGGGCTGATATCATCGGCTATCCTGACGCTGATCATCATCCCGGCGGTTTACGATATCTGGAAACGGAGGGAGCTGAACCATCAATGAACTGTGAGGATTTATTAACCAGAAAACCAACTACCATGATTAATCATTAATTGAATTACAAAAAGGAAGAATATCATGAAAAAACAAACAATAACCATACTGATTACCGCAATGATCTGCACCGTAATGTTTATCCCGGCAGCCTTAGCTGACAGCTGCTGCGCTTCTGAAAATGCGACGCAGATCGACCATAAAAGTGAAGTGGACGGATACCATCTCGAATACAAATTCATCGATATGATGGAAAAAATGAAAGACATGAAGGGTATGGAGGGCATGGGGGGCCAGATGGGAAGCATGACCGCCACCCATCACCTGATGGTCTTTATCAAAAATGCCCAGGGAGAAATAGTCGCAGCCGATAAGGTGGGTTATTTAATCACCGGACCGGACGGCAAGGAGCAAAAGGTGATGGCCATGGGAATGAGCGGCGGGTATGGCGCGGACATCAATCTTCCGCTTCCGGGAGAATATACCGTTAAAACAAAAGCGGTTATGGGCGACCAGACCCTGATGGACTCTTTCACCTATACAATCAAACAACCGTAGACAGCCGTTGCATTCCGCAAAAAGGAACGGTCCGGCGTTTACCGTGCCAAAATCAATCACACACGGTAAACGCCGGCATTGCTTTGAATGTCGACGTTAAGTCCCTGGCTTTATAGTATTCGATTTGATCGGCTGCTACCTGATATCCCAGAGCCAGAGAGAGCTGCTGCGCTGTTTTTATTTGATCGATCGGAATCTCATCCGCATTTGCCGGCCGCAGCTTTTCCCCATCAATCCATGTCAGATGCCGGCTGTGTTTTTCAATCACGGAATCCTGGCCCGGAGACAGGTATATGGCGCCGGTGGTAATATCAACGGCAAACGCTACTATACCGGGCAAAATCCCTAAGAGAAGGGCTGCGGCATCCAGCACGACGATCGCGGGGTCCAGTCGCCCGCTCTTTTGCCCGACGCGTTCCGGATAAAGAAAATAACCGCAGGCAGTCATATTAAAAATAATAACGGCCATCACTACACCAACGAATTTTCTCACAATATCCTCCAGATGATTTGATGCAGTCTTTCTCAAGAATCGGGGAGCGAATCAAAAAAACCAGATCGCTTGCTATTCAGAATTTAACCCGTCTTGATTTATCTGATAAATTATATTATTCTTTTAAAAATTAAAAAAAATCCAAGTGTTTTCCCTAAAATAAATAACAGGCGATGCAGGCCTTTCGAATGATATTTTCCCACAAGCTTTGCATCGTAAGCAACTCCTTAAACGATTTTTTTATTACTATAAGTAATTGCGACCCGCATTAACAGATTTTCATTAAACCTGAAACGATAAAACCTCAAGAGATAATAATGAAATACTCATTCAAGGATCTTGTTGACCTGGCTCAACTTCAGGAATTGACTGATGAATTGTATAAAGCCACGGCAATCCCCGCTTCTTTTGCCACAATCAAAG
>JAHECJ010000378.1 GCA_024641805.1 Desulfococcus sp. | reverse complement strand
AAAATGATCTGTTTTGTTCAGTGTCGTCTCCATTTTTAATTCTCCTATTTACATATGACTACCCATAGAACTGCCGGCTCCGCTTTCCATCGTGCTGGTGTTACCGGTTCCCGATCCCATATTATTGCCTGTCCCCATATTGCTTCCGGTTTCGGAACCCGTGGAAATATTACCGGAAGATCCGCCAATGTATGCGCCCATATGGTCCCTCATGTGCTGCTGCGCGCTCTCTAAGGTTACAAGTCCCCACATCATCCCGCTATGCTGTATATTAAGACCATTTAATACGTCGAAACATGCGACAACATCCGGATCATTTCCAAAATCCATGATGCTCTGATGAAAATCAATCATTCGCCCGTTTACTTCATCTCTGACATCTTGAGAAATCATAATCCCGTTTTCCGGATTACCATCCGCATCCAGAGACTGAAGAAACCGGCCCATATTCGTCACCACAGGGTTGGTCAAATCAAGCGGCGTTCCCGATGAATTGATAAAATCCATTGGCGTCATCACCTCGTGGGGCATTGCCTGGCCCAGCACCACATCGCCGATGGAAAATGTCATCATTTCATCTTCCTGGTACATAAAATGCCCGTCTTTATCAGTTATCCCGGACTGTGTCTCAGAATGATAATTCAAACCCTGCACCGGACTGTCTATGAAAGTACCGGTTTGCAAAGAAGAATCACTGCTTGACGACCCGCCGCCCCCGCAACCAACAGCCGCAAAAAGGACTATTGCAATTATTATTGAACCAAATGCCACTTGAACCCGCATGATTGGTATTTTTCCTTCTATCATTTTACTTTTCATACTTCTCTCCTTCATCAATCAATCAATCCTCAAAAATTGTTAAAACACACAATTTAACAATTTAAATTGTTCTTCATTCACAACACCGACTCATTTGCATTAGCTATGCCATATATATTTGGTGATTGGGGTTTTCTCAGCTATCAAACAATTAACCGGATGAATTGATGAATTAATTTTCAGAGTTCTTTTTATAATCTGATCAAAAAAAGGAATTGCATCATTAAACAAAAATGCGAATTTTATTCGCACTTTTCATAATTCATAGCGAATTTTATTCGCACCCCTGATGAGTGGCGCAACTATTTTTCATACCCGCTGAGTGTCCGGATCGAATTTTATATTATAAAGCCCAATGAGTTATTATAATCAGTCTAAATAAAGGAAGGATAAACCAAACGTGCCGCTCCGCATGATTCCGATATGCAATAATCTCTGATCCATGATTAGATCTATTTTCTGCATTGACATCAAACAAAAAAGTTTTTATTGTTTGTTCTATAATTTCAATTTGTTGATGCACATTATTCACCCGTGAGATCAATTCTGCTATCCCGACATCCATTCAGGCTGTCCGCCGGCATGTTCAACAGGTCATTTCAAAATCTGGCATATTTTTTGAAAAGCTTTTAACACAATCGCAACTGACCGCAACAGACGGTTCAAATACGAATTAAGGAATAAAATATGAAATCACGTCCAAAACCCCTGCTTTTTCGACTTACAATCGTCACAGGCATGATTCTCTTTTTATCCGTAACGGTTCACGCGAATAGTCCGATATGGTCTTCCCAGTCCCTGACGCCGTTGATCGAAGAAGGTCTGGCAAACAATCAGTCATTAAAAAGCTTAGAATACCAGGTTGACGCCCTGACCGAGCAGATTCCGGCGGCCGGCGCACTGCCGGATCCCCGCCTGGGTATCGGGCTGATGAACATGCCGGTGGACACATTCCGTTTTGACGAAGAACCCATGACCCAGAAACAGGTTTTTATCGCGCAGAAAATTCCATGGACCGGAAAGCGGGGCCTGATGGAAGAAGAGGCCCAATGGTCTGCCCGGCAGAAGGAAATGATGCTCGATGCCCGTCGCCTGATTCTTGCCAAAGAGATTGCCGATGCCTGGTATGACCTGGGATTTATCACCAAAAGCCGGGAAATCAACGACCGCATGACGGAACTGGTCGACCGGATTTTAAATGCTGCCGAGAGCCGCTATGCCACCGGTAAAGGGTCGCAGCAGAATATTTTTCAGGCTCAGGTTGAACTCAGCAAACTTTACAATGAGCAGATTATACTGAAAACAAAACATCGCGGCCTTGAAGACCGGATCAATTCACTGCTGAACCGGCAAAACTATCAACCGGTTGTTTTTGTCGACAACCCCGAAGAACCCGGCATCCGGCTCTCGCTGCCGGATCTCAAATCCGCTGCGCTGGCGCACAACCCGGAATTGAAAATCAGGGAGTTTGACATTTTGCTGTCCAACACACGCACCCAAATGGCGGAAAAAGACTATTGGCCGGATTTTGATGTGATGGCGGCATACGGGCAGAGAGACGAAAGCCGGTCCGGACAGGACTGGGTGGATTTTTTCTCCACAACCGTTTCAATCAGCCTTCCGGTCTGGAAAAACAGCAAACAGGACAAAAAACTGGCGGCAGCTGCGGCAATGCAGCATTCAACGGAACAGGCCTACGAAAACATGGTGAACAATATCAGCCATCAACTGGACGCACTGGCCACCGAGATTATCAACCTGCAGGACAATTACACCCTGTACAAACAGTCACTGCTGCCCCAGGCGGAAGAATGGGCACGCGCAGCACTCGATGCCTATGAAGTCGGTGAAGTTGAATTCGACACCATGATCAATGCCCGGATGCGCCTGCTCATGTTCGAACTGCAGGCAGAACGGCACCGAATTGATATATTTAAAAAGCGGGCGGAACTGGAAGTTTTGATCGGCCAGCCGCTGCCGTAGCGAGACCTTAAACAAGCCACAACAAGGCTTAATTAAACTGATCATCATGCAATAATATAAAAAAGCGGTGATATAAAATGGATCTTTGTAATTCATTTACAAAGTCATTTTAAAAAAGGGAATAAATATGAATCACTTTTCTGATAACAATAAAGGCAGCTTACCACTCCGGGCGGTCATGATCACGGCTGTCATTTCAGTGTCCGTATTTGCCGCCGCCGCATTTTTCAGCGGTCATCTGACGTTTTCCCCGACGCAGGAAGCTCCTCCGCCAAATGGGCAGGAACAAAAAACCGAGGCAGAAACTTACTATACCTGCGGCATGCATCCCATGGTCATCGCCGATAAACCCGGATACTGCCCCTTGTGTGAAATGGCGCTCACCCCGATTCGAAAAACCAATAAAGCGGATAAAAACAGCGGGGAACGGGCTGTCGCCTACTGGAAAGCACCGATGAACCCGATGGAAATTTACGACAAGCCCGGAAAAAGCGCCATGGGCATGGACCTGGTTCCGGTCTATGAAGACGAAATCAGCGGCGGGGTTGAGATCAAGATCGATCCGGTTACCCGACAGAATATGGGAATCCGGGTTGCCGCCGCGGAAAAAGGCCCGCTGACATACACCATCCGCACATACGGGCATATCACCTATGATGAAACACGAAAGTCCCAGATTAATCCGAAATTTTCCGGATGGCTGGAAAAAATTTACGTGGACTTTACCGGCCAGATTGTAGAAAAAGGCCAGCCCATGTTTGATATTTATTCGCCGGAACTGATCACGGCACAGGAAGATTATCTTGAGGCGTTTCGAAATTTCAGCAAAAACCCGACTTCGTCCAACGCCCGGATCCGTGATTCAGTCATGCGGCGGCTGACCTTTTTTGACATCAGTGATGAGGATATTAAAAAAATTGAGAAAAAAGGATCTGCCAGTCATGCGCTCACCATCCGTTCCCCG
>JAHECJ010000010.1 GCA_024641805.1 Desulfococcus sp. | reverse complement strand
AAAACCAGCTGAATCGTATCGTCGTATCTTCCTGCACCCCCAAAACCCACGAGCCGATCTTCATGGATACGTTGGAAAAGTGCGGCCTGAACAAATATCTGTTTGAAATGGCCAACATCCGGAACCAGAATTCATGGGTGCATTCCGATTCCCCGGAACAAGCGACCGCGAAAGCCAAGGAGCTGGTCAAAATGTCGGTGGCACGGGCCGCGTCCCTGAAACCGCTGCATGAACGTATAATCCCGGTTACTTACCGGGCGCTGATCGTCGGCGGCGGTGTTGCCGGAATGAACGCTGCCATCGGGATCGCGGATCAAGGTTTTGAAGTCGTTTTGGTCGAAAAGGAAGCTGAACTGGGCGGACTGGCCAAGCGACTGATCAAGACCATCGAAGGCGCGGATATCCAGACATACCTTTCCCAACTCACCCAAAAAGTAAAGAATCACCCCAAAATCCAGGTGCTGACCCAGTCTTTGATTGTTGATTTTTCGGGTTTTAAAGGCAACTTTAAAACAGAAATCCTGGTCGGTCCCGGCATGTATGAACGAAAAATCGATCACGGGGTCATCATACTGGCGACCGGTGGCAATGAATACACACCGAAAGAATATCTTTTCGGTCAATCTCCCAATATCATGACGCAAATTGACCTGGGCCACCGGCTGGAAGAAGACGGGGCGGACAATCTGGACCAGGTGGTCATGATCCAGTGCGTGGGGTCCAGAAATGACGAAAACCCCAACTGCTCACGTATTTGCTGCCAGAATGCGATAAAAAATGCGATCCACATCAAGGAACTCAATCCGGACACACAGGTCTTTGTGCTGTACCGAGACATCCGGACTTACGGGCTGATGGAGGAATATTATACCAAGGCCAGGGAACTCGGGGTATTCTTTTTCCGCTTCAAAGAAAATGACCCGCCGGAAGTATCAATATCCGACAATGGATTGACAGTTACATTTACCGATCACATTCTCGGCCGGAAGCTGAGTGTGGACACGGACATTGTGGCATTAAGCGCGGGCGTTCAGGCTGAAGATACGGAGGAACTCGCGTCGATTATGAAACTGGGCCGAAATGCCGAAAATTATTTTATTGAAGCCCACGTCAAGCTCCGGCCGGTTGAAATGGCCACGGAAGGCATATTCGTCTGCGGCACGGCGCACAGCCCCAAACTCATCACCGAAACCATCGCCCAGTCTCAGGCCGCGGCGTCACGGGCAATCACCTTTCTAGCCAAACCCCACCTGACATTGTCCGCAGTTACCGCAAGGGTTGATCAGGAAAAATGCGCATCTTGCCTGATCTGCGTCAGAAGCTGTCCCTACAATGTCCCGAGGATCAATGAAGAAGGAGTCAGTTTTATTGATGATGCTCTGTGCCAGGGTTGCGGAGCCTGCGCGGCGGAATGCCCGGCTAAAGCAATTGAGTTGAACTGGTATGAGGATGAACAGTTATTAAGCAAGGTTGATGCCTTATTGGAAGGAGTGATATGAATCAGGAATTCGATGCCATAATTCTCGCGTTCTGCTGTAATTTCTGAGGGTATTCTGCTGCGGACCTGGCAGGTTCGATGAGATTAAACTACCCGACGAGCATCAAAATCATCCGTGTACCCTGCACCGGCAAAGTCGATGTCATTCATATGCTCCGGGCCTTTGAAAAAGGAGCGGACGGGGTGTGTGTGATCGGATGCATGGAAGGCGACTGCCATTATAAAGCCGGCAATTTCCGGGCCCGGAAACGGGTGGAGCAGGTGCAGAAAATACTCAATACCGTCGGGATCGGAGGAGACCGGGTAAAGATGTTCAATCTGTCTTCCGGTGAAGGCCCGCTTTTTGCGAAGTATGCCAAGGAAATCCATGAAAAAATAATGGAACTGGGCCCCAACCCAATTAAATTAAAAAAGAATAAGGCCGCCTGAGCCTGAAATGATATTTTTTAAATCACAGCACTTATAACAAAAACAGGGATTTCTCCCACTTGCCGCGAGGCACTTGAAAAAAGCCTCGCTGATCATGGGAGTTTAACCGATCTTGAAATCTTATATTAGGAAAGGTCGAATCTATGATTGTTGCTGATAAAAAACCGGTTGAGGAGATTATTGAATTTGTAAAAGACGATAAAAAAATCCTCATTCTGGGATGCAATGAATGCGTCACCGTATGTGAAGCCGGCGGGAAAAAAGAAGTCGGCGTACTGGCGTCTACCCTTCGGATGTATTTCTTAAATCAGGGCAAAGATGTCAAGATTGATGAAATTACTTTGGAAAGACAATGCGACCATGAATATCTTGAAGAAATCCGGGATGTCGCAGATGAATACGATGCCATTGTTTCAATCGCCTGCGGCGTCGGCGTCCAGTTCATGGCTGAAAAATATCATTCCATCCCTGTCTATCCCGGGGTCAACACATGTTTTTTGGGTGCTACAGAAAAACGCGGGCTATGGACCGAACGTTGTCAGGCATGCGGTAACTGCCTGCTGGCCATCACAGGCGGCATCTGCCCGGTCTCCCGGTGCGCCAAACGAATATTAAACGGTCCCTGCGGCGGATCATCCAAGGGAAAATGTGAAATCGATTCCAATCTGGATTGCGCGTGGCAGCTGATTGTCGACCGTCTGAAAGCATTAGACAGACTCGACGACTATGAAAAAATCTGTCCCATCAAGGATTGGTCCACAGACAGGGCCGGCGGACCTCGAAAAGTTGTCAGGGAGGATGTTCAAATATGAGCGTAAAAACACCCAGCAAACTCGAAAAAATTCTTTCAGAAGGCCATCTGGCAGTTACATCCGAAGTCGGCCCCCCCCGGGGTTCTGACCCGGAAGCCGTGATTGAAAAAGCAAATCTGATCAAAGATCATGTGGATGTGATAAACGTAACAGATAACCAGACATCAGTGACACGCATGTCAAGCCTGGCAGCCTGCATTCATATCAAGCAAATGGGCCTGGAACCCATGCTCCAGATGGTAACCCGGGACAGAAACCGGATTGCGATTCAAAGTGAAATTTTAGGCGCAGCCTCTTTTGACATATTCAATTTGCTCTGCTTATCAGGGGACCATCAAAGCTTTGGAGACAACCCAAAAGGTCAGAATGTTCATGACCTGGATTCCATGCAACTGGTCCAAACGGTTCGATTGATGCGGGATGAAGGAAAATTCCTAGGCGGTGCCGACATTAAGCGCCCGCCGAAAATGTTTGTGGGCGCTGCCGCCAACCCCTTTGCCGATCCGTTTGAAATCCGGGTGCCCCGCCTTGCCAAAAAAATTGCCTGCGGAGCCGAATATATTCAAACCCAATGTATTTATAATCTGGATAAATTTGAAGAATGGATGAGACGGGTTGTTGACCGGGGTCTTCATGAAAAGGCCTACATTCTTGCCGGCGTCACGCCCTTGAAATCCGCCGGCATGGCCAAATTCATGAAAAACAGGGTTCCCGGCATGGACGTTCCGGATGAAGTCGTCAAACGAATGGCAGACACGCCTAAGGAAAAACAACCGGAAGAAGGGATCAATATCTGCATTGAAACCATTGAACGGTTAAAATCCGTCGAAGGTGTCAAAGGGTTTCATATCATGGCGATTGAATGGGAAGAAAAGGTCCCGGGAATCGTTGAAAGAGCCGGATTGTACCCAAGACCGAAAATTGATTGATTTTACCGATTCAGTCAAATAGAGTAAAGCCATAGAGTCAAAGGGTTTGATAATAGGTTGCACGCAGATGCAGCATACGTGGTTTTGGCGATGAAAAAGGAGGGTTAAATATGAGCGAAAAAAAGAGAATTCTTGTTGTTGATGATGAGCCGGATTTCGTCTCCATTGTTAAAAAAAATCTGGAAAAAGCCGGTTTTAAAGTGGAAGTGGCTTATGACGGCGTCGAAGGGCTTGAAAAAGTAAAGGCGAATCCGCCTGATGCGATAGTTCTGGACGTGATGATGCCTGAAAAAGACGGCTACAAAGTATGCTCTGAACTTAAAGCCGATAAAAAATATCATGACATTCCTATCCTGCTTTTAACAGCCGTGGCGGACCATGTCAGTTCAACCCGCTATTCCCATTATGACGGGATGAGTACAGAAGCGGATGACTATCTGCCCAAGCCGGCCTCGGCGGAAGACATCCTTGATTCAGTCAAAAGCCTTCTCAATATGTAATTGCAAATTTTAATTCAGACCCATCAATATCAATGAACCGCTGAAATTTTTTTATCTGATTCTAAAAATTTCAGCGGTTCTGTGACTTTCCGAACAAGCCGGTTATTTTCAAATATATTAAAAAAAATGTAATTTTTCCAAAAAAGGATATTCTTCTTTTGCAAGGAAAAAGCCATGACTTCACACTTCAGCAGTCTTCATACGGCAAGGAGCACCTCGTCTTCTGCATCCTAAGTGACGAAAGGGTTTTTTCATCAAAGTCACCGGCTGTATTCAGCCAGGTAATGAAACAGGTCGGGATTAACGGCTCCTATGTTCCGTTCATGGTGGAACCGAATAAAATCGGGGAAGCCATGTCAAGCTTAAGAACCCTGCACATCGCCGGTGCGAACGTTACGGTGCCGTATAAAGAAACGATCATTCCATTCATGGACTCCGTGTCGGAAAGCGCGACAATTATCGGCGCCGTCAATACCATTGCCCGGAATAAGGATAAATTAAAGGGCTATAACACCAATGCCATTGGTTTAATGGATGCTTTGGAAGAAATTCAGTTTGACCCGGCCGGGAAAACCGCCCTGATTCTGGGTGCCGGGGGGGCTGCAAAAGCCTCGGAATTTGTGTTGAAATGGCTCAAGGCGGATAAAATATTTATCGCGGGCCGCAATGAAGCAAGGGTCCGCCAGGTCGCGGTACGCGCCAGTGGTGAATTTCTGATGATCGATGAACTCCTGGACCATGATATTCCGGTCGATATCCTTATCAATGCCACCACTGTTTCAAGCCGGGAGGAGTCCCCTGAGTATGCCGATATCGCAGAAAAATTAAAACTGCCGAACTGTGAACTGATTTTTGATTTAAACTATGGCAGAAAAGAAAATTTCTGGCAGGAAAAAGCCCGAAAAAACGGTATCATGTTCAGAGACGGCCTTCTGACCCTGATCCACCAGGCCAAAAACAGTCTTTCCCTTTGGACCGGACTGGAGATTGAAACAGACGCCTTTCGAAAAGCCCTGGAAGACGCTGTTTAGGTGGGAAGTAAGGTTTAAGGTAGAAGACTGATGGTGAAAGGAATGGACAATCGGCCGCTATGCACGACAAAGCAGAATAATGTTTCTGTTATGAACGAATAAGGTGCTTTTTGTTCCCACAGCCCCAGAAAAACCAGAATTCCTCTCTCAGCCTTTTACCTTCTGGCTTAAACCTTCCCTTTCTATTTAACTACACCGGCAATAAAACCGTAAACGTCGACCCTTTTCCAACGTCACTGTCAAGCTTAATGGAGCCGTTCATGGAATCCACCAGCCCTTTGACAATCGGCAGTCCCAGTCCGGTTCCGGTAATGTAGCGCGTATTGGCGTCCTTAACCCGGTAAAACCGTTCGAATATCTGCTGGTGATATTTCGGTGCGATGCCGAATCCGTTATCCGTCACCTGCACCTTGATATATTTTCCATCAGGTGCCGCTTTCACAACAATGCCGGCCCCTTGCGGAGAATAATTAATCGCATTAGCCACCAGGTTGCCGAAGATACTTTCAAGGGCCATGGGATCTGCGGTCAGATGCGGCATCGTTTCAGGAGACAATTCCAGTGAAAGTAACTGATTCTTGGATTGCGCCCTCACTTTCATGAAATCCACAATGCTTTTTAACAGATCCCCGATCTGAATCGACTGGATATTGTGTGATATGCCGCCCGCTTCAATCCGGGACAGGTCCAGCAGATCCCCGATCAGGGATATCAACGCGTGTGTTTTTTCCTTGGCCCGCTCAATGAGATGCTGATCCACATCGGTTTCATGGCCGGAGGCCTCTTTTAACACCATTGCCAGTTGTTCATGAATGGTGGACAAAGGCGACCGCAGTTCGTGGGAAACCTTGGCGACAAATTCCGATTTCAGCTGGTCGAGCATTTTCAGGCTGGTAATATTGGCGAATGTTACCACCGCGCCCATGCATTCATTGTTTTCATTTATAACCGACTGTCCCCTTGCCATGAGGTATTTATTGCCTGAAACAACCAGTTCATAAGTCGGTGCATCCGCACTGTTATCGCATTCCCCCCTGGAAAGTTTCAACACCATCTCGCAGAAGCCCTCATCCGCGACATAGGCTTCCAGTTTGTTCCCGGCGGTGACCGAATCAGTCAAGTCCAGGCTTTGGAGAAAAGCCGGGTTCATCAGAACCACTTCGCCAGACGTATTGGTCACGAGCACTGCCGTTGGAAGCGATTCGAGAATCGTCCGAATACGGCTTTTTTCCATGTCCAGATCCATCAGGGTCCGGGCCCGCTCCGCCTGAAGAGCTTCGGCTTCTATCTTTAAGCGAAGTTTTTCATGTGCCCGTCTGACGACAATCCTTAAATGTTCCGGTTCAAACGGCTTGGGAATAAAGTCATAGGCCCCCTGCTTCATTGCCTCAATCGCCGTCTCAATGGTCGCATAGCCGGTAATGATAATAACGATGATATTTTCATCCAAATCCCGGATCCGCTGATGGAGTTCCATTCCATCCATTCCCGGCATCTTTAAATCCAGAATGGCAAGGTCCACGGATTCTTTTCCAAGAATTGTTAGCGCCTCTTCTCCGCAGCCGGCTGTTAAAACCCCATACTCCATGCGTTTAAGGATACGCTCAACCCCTTCACGGATATCTCTTTCATCGTCCACAACAAGAATTTTCAATGAATCTGCTGTATCAACCAATTTTACCGCCTCCTTCCTGTCCTTCCGCTACCGGGAGTTCAATATAAAACGTGGTCCCCTTGCCAAGCTCACTTTCCGCGCGAACAGAGCCGCCATGACTTTCAACTATTCCGTAAACCATGCTCAGGCCCAGGCCGGTCCCTTTGCCCTGGTCTTTGGTGGTATAAAAGGGCTCGAAAATATGCGGGAGCACATCCGCCGGGATACCGGTCCCCGTGTCGCTGATTTCAATGCACACCCTTCCCGTTTCAGGCGAAAAGCAGGTTTTCAGGGCCAGTTTACCGGATCCTTCCAGGGCATCCGCGGCATTTAAAATCGTATTCATAAACACATGGTTCAGCTGCTGCGCGTCTCCCTTTATCTGCGGCAAATTCGGATCCAGATTTTTCTCAATCTTAATATTATGAAATATGGACTGGTTCTCCAGCAAAAATACGGTACGGGAGATGATATCGTTGATGTCCTGGGGTTTCATGTCATGACTGGTCTGCCGGGCAAATTCAAGCAGTTCCTTGACAATATCCTTTGCCCGGTTGGCATCATCAAGAACCCGTTCCAGGTCTTGCAGCGCGTCCTTGGGGAGATCATACTCCTCCATCACCAGCTTGGTGAAAAGGATAATGCCGCTGAGCGGATTATTCAACTGATGGGCCACCCCGGCGGCCATCTTTCCCAAAGATGCCATTTTCTCAGCCTGAAGAAGCTGGATCTGGGTTTTTTCCAATGCTTTCTGCATTCGGATCTCTTCACGCCGATCGTGGAAAAACCCAATGGTTGCGACTTTTTTTCCGTTCTCATAAACAATTGACGCATTCAGGCTGATGGGGATAATTGCGCCGCTTTTATGTTTTGCATCGATATGGTATGAAATTAATTTGCCCTTGCCGCCATACTCCTCGCTGAGCAGCATTTTCATGACTTCATGGGCACCGCCTTCAGGGTACACATCCCGAATCGTAATATCGTTGAGCGCTTCCTCAACCGAAAATCCCGAAACCTGGGCGGCCGCTTCATTAAAAATCAATATCTTACCGGTCGGGTCAGAGGCGATTACGCCATCCACGGCACTGTGGATCAGATTTCGTAAAAAAGCATTGGAGCGGATCCGCCTTTCTTCGATATTTTTCAATGCCGGCAGATCAAAGTCCAGCATAACAAGTGCATCGACATTATCTCCCCGCCACACGGGGTATGAGTATAAGCAGAGCATATCCATGGTGCCGGAGAAATTAAAACACTGGTCATACCGCAGCGAGGCTTTTCCGGTTTTCAGCACTTCACTGGCCGGACAGTTGGGACACGGCGAACTGCATCCGGGAATCACTTCATAACAGGATTTGCCGATAATACCTTCCGGGTGACCTTCCATGGCCGTGTTGTTGGCAGCGAGAATTTTATGATCCGGCGATATAATAAGGAGTCTTCGATTAAAAGCATCAATCGCGTCGATTAAAAAATTTTTCTCCAATTCAGAGCGGAATCTTTTTGGCATAAAGCGAAAACCCTGTTTTTTTATCTGTTAAATTCTCAAAATAGTTAAAGAAAAGATTTATCGCATGAAACAAAGACAGTCAAGTAAAAGTCCTTTTCAAACAGCCTCTCAAAGCAGGGCCATATGGGACTTTTCAAAATTTTGTCAGGAACCGGTTTCATCTCCCGAAAACCTCTGACCGAATTTCCGATTTCTTTAAAAATTAAACAATTTCAAAATATTGAAAGAATAAAACTATTTTTGATATACGATTTCCATCGATCTTTTTTATTGACTTTCCATACAAAATTGGTAGGGAATTAAGCAATTATTGTTCAGAACGAATTCAAGCGAAATGGCAGTTTTATCACCCTGATCTATTAGGTAAAAATCATGTCTCAATTACTATCCGACGGACTTCGAAAAGCAGTCGTTGTCTCCATTTCTATTTTATTACTGGCAATCCCGCTTTCCGGGATCGCTTCCGAGAACGATTTCCGGAACGATCTGATTTTCATTCGCCTGTCCGACGGTAGCGTCACCAGACAGATGCCGGAGGTCGTTTTCCTCCATGACAAACATACCGAAGCCATGCCGGGACAGGACTGCAGCAAATGCCACGTAAAAGAAAAAAACGCCTTTGTGTTCAAATTCAACCGTGTGACAGATGCCGGATATGATGCGGATAAAAAACTGTATCATGGAAAATGTATCGCGTGCCATCAGGAGAAAAGAGACCAGGGCATAAAGTCCGGACCGTTGACCAGTGAATGCCGCTTGTGCCACTCGCAAACACCGGTTTACACCAGCTCAGCCCAGCCGTTTGGGATGAACAAGTCCCTCCATTACCGTCATGAAATCGCCGAAACCATCCCGTCAACCGGGAGTGATAAAAACTGGAATTGCGGGGCCTGTCACCATGAATACGACAAGGACCTTAAAAAAACCATCTATGTAAAAGGCAAAGAGAGCACCTGCCGCTATTGCCATAAGGCGGAAAAAACAAATGATGCCCGATCGTTCCGAACCGTGGCCCATGAAGATTGCCTCAATTGCCACCTTCAATTAAAATCAGAGGATAAAAAAGCGGGCCCTGCGGATTGTTCCGGATGTCATGATGCCGTCAGACAGTCAAAAATCGAAGTCATCAAGGATATCCCTCGGATCCGGCGGAATCAGCCGGATGCGGTGCTTCTGTCCTTATGGCTGAACGAGGCGGTCAAATCAGGAAAACCCTCATCACAGTTTATCAATCCGGTCGCATTCGACCATAAATCCCACGAAGCCGGCATTGATAAATGTTATTCCTGCCACCACGCGTCCATGGATTCATGCACCGTCTGCCATACCCGCATGGGAACAGAAAAAAGCAAATACATCCGGCTGGATACCGCCATGCATTCAACCAAAGCCATGGCCAGCTGCATCGGCTGCCACCGGTCAAGACTCCAGGACAGAAACTGCGCGGGATGCCATTCACAGATGGTTAGTCAACCCTTTGCGGACAGCAATTGCAATAAATGCCATACCATCAGCCGAAGTGCACTGGAGCCGATTACGGCTGATGATAAGAAAACTGGAAACATTGCCGAATCTGAAATTAATTTACGGGCAGCCTCCCAACCCCTGGTGCCTGAAAAAGAAATCCCGGAGAATGTCACCATTGACGTCATGAAGGATCTCTACGATGGCGCGACATTTCCCCACCGGAAAATCATCCAGACCCTTGCCGCCCGGATACAAGACAACAAACTGGCCGGATATTTTCACGGCACCCCGCAAACCATGTGCGCCGGTTGCCATCATCACAGCCCGGCTTCTGTCACGCCGCCCAAATGCGCATCCTGTCACGGAATATCCCCGTCACCGGAACCGGACGGCAGGCCCGGTTTAAAGGGCGCCTATCACGGTCAATGCATCCGCTGTCATCAGGAAATGGGTATTGAAAAACCGGTGGCAACGGATTGTGTGGCATGTCATAAGGCGAAAACTCAATCGGCTCAATTATCAGAATGATTCCGTAATAAGAGATAAAGGTTAAGAACATGGGAATTTCCCGAAGACAATTTTTTGGCTGGATGACTGCTGCAATCGGAAGCCAGGTTGCCTTTCGCCCGGATGCGAAAGCAGCGTCCAACAAACATTTCACCGGCTATCCCGGCAGCATGGGCGTGCTTCACGATATCTCCCGCTGTATCGGGTGCCGAAAATGCGAAGCCGCATGCAATCAGGTCAACAGCCTCCTGCCTCCAGACCGTCCGTTTGACGATCTCAGCGTACTGGCACAAAAACGGCGGCCCCACGCCAATAGTTATACCGTTGTAAACCGGTTCGATCTTGCCGGCAGACAACTGCCTGTTTTTGTAAAAAAACAGTGCAACCACTGTCAGGAACCCGCCTGCGTGTCCGCCTGTTTTGTCAAAGCCCTGAAAAAAACTAAAACCGGTGCGGTGGAATACGACGCCTCATTATGCGTCGGCTGCCGTTACTGTATGGTCGCCTGCCCGTTTAATATTCCGTCATATGAATATAATAATCCGTTGACGCCGGAAGTGACCAAGTGCACCCTTTGCCAGCCGCGAATTCAGAAAGGACTGCTTCCCGGATGTGTTGAAATCTGTCCCAAGGAAGCTTTGACATTCGGCACCCGGGATGAACTGATTCAAATTGCCCGGCAGCGGATCCAAGAATTTCCGGACCGCTATGTCAACCATATTTATGGGGAAAATGAAATGGGCGGCTGCAACTGGATGTATATTTCCAACGCCCCTTTTGCAGATCTTGGCATGAGCGAAGATCTGGGGATTACGCCGGCCCCGGCACTAACCAGCGGCGCGCTGGCGGCAGTACCCGTAGTTGTCAGCCTCTGGGTCGTATTTATCAACGGAATTTTTGCAATTTCAAAAAGAAAAGAACAGGTAGCAGCAGAAGAAAAAAAGACTGCTGTCGACCAGGCGCTCAAAACCGAACAGACCCGGCTCAACGACACCGTGGCGCAACTCAAAGAAAAGGCCAAAGCGGATCAGGAAGCGGCGGTAAAAAGGGAAGTTAAAAAAGCGCTGGAAGACGCTGCAAAGCAGGCCGCGGAAATTCAAACCGATCCGCCGGAAGCATCACCGCAATCTTCAGAAACCACTCAGCCGGGAAAGCAGGAGAGCGAATAAATGACACAATCGACCCCCCGGGAAAAGACGGTCTTAACACCCTTTAATGTCATTTCCGGCATCATCATACTGATCGGCGTCATCCTTACCATTTTAAGGTTTGCCAAAGGGCTCGGCGGGGTAACCAACCTTGACGACAACAACCCATGGGGAATCTGGATCGGATTCGACCTCATGTGCGGCGTCGCGCTGGCAGCCGGCGGTTACGTGACATGCGCCACCTGTTATATCTTCGGCCTGAAAAAATTCAAATGCGCGGTCCGTCCGGCCATCCTCACTGCATTTTTAGGGTACGCACTGGTGGTTTTTGCGCTGAACTATGACGTAGGCAGACCCTGGCGGCTTCCGTATCCGATTTTTCTCTCTCAGGGTACGTCCTCCGTTCTTTTTGAAGTCGCCCTGTGCGTATTCCTCTATCTGACGGTTTTATTACTCGAATTTTCACCCGCGGCATTTGAATGGCTGGACTGGAAACGCGCGCGGCATATTATCGGCAAGGTATCTATGGTGCTGGTTATCTTCGGGATTATCCTTTCCACCCTGCACCAGTCGTCCCTGGGCGCCATTTTTCTGATCGTCCCGTCAAAACTTCATCCGTTATGGTATTCCGGATATATAGCGGTATATTTTTTCATTTCAAGCATATTTGCCGGTATGTCCATGGTTATTTTTGAACACTCTCTGGTCGCCCGGTTTCTCCATGACAAAATCGATAAAGAACATGATATTGAAAGCCAAAATGTGGCGCTGGGGTTCGGCAAAGCTGCCTCGTTTCTGATGGCCGGCTATTTGATGATCCAGGTCATCGGCATAGCCATCGATAACGACTGGAAATATCTCGGCACCCGATGGGGGCTCTGGTTCCTGGTGGAAATGATCGGCTTCGTCGGCCTCCCGGCGGTTGTCTATGCTATCGGCGTTCGGGAGCGGAACATTAAACTGATCCAGCGCACCGCCGGCTGGACCGTGCTCGGAATCATTTTAAACCGGCTTAACGTTTCCATCATCGCTTTTAACTGGCAGCTGCCGTTAAACCAGCGCTATTTCCCGAGCTTCCCGGAGATCATGACGACGGTTTTTATTATCACCCTCGGCCTTGTGATTTTCAAATTCATCGCGACCCGAATGCCCATTTTATATGCACACCCGGATTATCCGGACGACCATTAACCATTATAAAGCAGGAAACTTCATGGAGCCGGATTACAATACACTTCAAGAATTTATAACACACACCAAGGGGATTGCCTATCTGCTGATAGCCGTTGCCCTGGTCGCGCTTCCGTTGTTCTGGCGTTTTTTAACGGGCAGGGACGACAAAAAAAAGACGTTTTAAAGCGATATATAATATTTTAAAATCAGTTAATTCGATAGCGCTTTTAAGTTTTAAGGAGCATGCTATGTATGATCTGCTGACCGGTCCCGGATTATGGCTGTCAATCGGAATATGTCTGGTTGGCTTATTTGTTCGGGGCGTATTTTATGTAAAAGGCTTAGACTGGCAGCTGGATCGTGTGGCTTATACCGCTCACCCGAAGGCGGGTATCAAAGGGGCCCTGCGTTCAATTTTTTTCTGGATTCTTCCTTTCGGAACCCGCAGCTGGCGGACGCAGCCGTTTATGACTGTCCTGTTTTTCGTCTTCCATATCGGGGCTGTCAGTATCCCTTTGTTCCTTCCCGCCCATAATATCATCCTTTCCGAAAAGCTGGGATTTTCATTTTTCTCGATGAATCAAACAGTGGCCGATGTGATCAGCTGGGCGGTTATTGTCAGTGCCTTTTTTCTGACCATCCGCCGGTTGATTCTGCCGGAAGTCCGGATTCTTTCGACCCCATATGATTATCTGATCCTGTTTCTTTCCTCCGCACCGTTTATCACCGGCATGATCTGCCGCTATGAAATGGGCAATTATTCGATTTTTCTTATTATTCACATCATCTGTGGAGAAATGCTGCTCGTCTCCATTCCGTTCACCAAGCTGTCTCATATTTTGCTTTTCTTTTTATCCCGCGCCCAGCTGGGCATGGATTTCGGGATCAAACGCGGCGGCATGAAGGGTAAAGGGCTTGCCTGGTAATCATATTGTAAAGGTTTCCAAAATGGGAGAGGTATCCGATGCCGGAAGGAACACTTTGTAATAAAAGTCCGATTCAAACCGATGAAGCGTTAAAGCAGCTGCTGTCAGATACCGGCGGCAAACAATACTACCAGGAAATGAAATCCCTGGACGTCGACGCCCGCCTGTTATGGGAAACGATACGGAAAACATGCAAATCGCGTATCCGTACCTGGCTCGAAATCTGCGCCCACTGCGGCATGTGCGCCGACAGCTGTTTTCTTTACCGGATCAATGACCAGGATCCCAAACAGGTGCCGGCCTATAAAATTCAGTCGACCCTGGGGGAAATTATCCGCCGGAAAGGCAAGGTGGATAATGAATTTATGCATATGGCCATGGAGACGGCATGGGCAAAATGCACATGCTGCAACCGCTGCGGGATGTACTGCCCCCATGGCATCGATATGGGGGTGATGTTCGGCTATCTGCGCGGTCTTCTGTATCAGCAGGGATTTGTACCGTGGGAACTCAAAATCGGTGCCGGCATGCACCGGGTCTACCATGCGCAGATGGATGTGACCGATGACGACTTTACCGAAACCTTTACATGGATGACGGAAGAATACGAAGAAGATTATCCCGGCCTCACCGTACCGGTCGATAAAGTCGGAGCGGATATCATGTATACCGTCAATGCC
>JAHECJ010000377.1 GCA_024641805.1 Desulfococcus sp. | reverse complement strand
CATGCAGCACACGGCAGTAAACCCACCGGCTGCGGCCGACCGGATTCCGGTTTCAATGGATTCTTTATATTCCTGGCCGGGATCCCGTAGATGCACATGCATGTCGATAAGACCCGGGACCACAAAACATCCCCGGGCATCAAGCACCTGAACATCCTGATTTCCTTTTGCGGGAAAACCGGTTCCTGACGTTACAAGTTCTGCAATAATACCGTCATCAATGATGACGTCAGTCATTGCATCAATATTGTCAGGGTCAATAACATGCCCGCCTTTAATGATCATCCGCACTGCGCAAACCTCCTGCAAGCAAATATAAAAGAGCCATCCGTAATGCAACCCCATTCGTTACCTGGCTTAAAATGACAGAGTTTATGTGATCTGCGACTTCCGGGGTGATTTCAACTCCCCGGTTCAGCGGTCCGGGATGCATAATCATAACATCGGGTTTTGCCTTGTTTAATCTTGAGAGGTTTAACCCATACCGTTTTGAATATTCACGTTCAGTAGGAAATAAAAAATTTCGCTGTCTCTCCTTTTGAATTCTAAGCATCATAATGACGTCAACCCCGTCGATGGCTTCTTCAAAATCATACGTCACTTCGGCACCAAGCGATTCAATACCCGTTGGGATCATTGTCGGAGGACCTGCCAGTCTTACTTCAGCGCCCATTTTGGTAAAACCGACAATATTGGATCGCGCCACCCGGCTGTGTGAGATATCCCCCACAATGGCAATGCGCAAGCCGTTTAAATCTTTTTTAACTTCCCGGACAGTCATCATGTCCAGTAATGCCTGGGTGGGATGGGCATGCATACCGTCGCCGGCATTGATAATGGGAGTCGAAATTTTTTGGGACAATAAATAAGGAGTGCCGGCTGATGCATGACGTATTACAATAATATCCGGGTTCATCGACTCAAGATTCCGGGCTGTGTCGATCAGCGTTTCTCCCTTCACCAGACTGCTGGTGGATGCGGATATCGAGATGCAGTCCGCCGACAGTCGCTTGGCCGCAATATCAAATGATACTCTGGTCCGCGTGCTAGGCTCATGAAAAAATAGTATGACGGTCTTCCCCCTCAGGGTCGGGACTTTTTTAATCGACCGTTGGGAAATTTCTTTCAGCCCGTCCGCCGTATCTAAAATTGATTTTATTTCTTCAACCGAAAGGGATTCAATATCAAGAATGTCTTTTCTGTTCCACGTCATGATACGCTAACCTTATTTTAACATTGATCCGATTCTTCCCCACCTGACGCCAAAATTATCACTATCCCACGACCAGTAAATGACAAACGCTTTTCCTTTAATGGCCTTTTCTCCGACAAACCCCCAAAAGCGGCTGTCGTAACTATTATCGCGGTTGTCTCCCATCACAAAATATGAACCCGCGGGCACTGTCACAGGCCCGAAATTATCCCTGTGGTTAATCAGCCCCTCAAGGATTCGCGTATCGCTATGTACTCCTAAGTCATGACTGATGGGAATATCGTTCACAAAAACTTTTTTATTTTTGATTTCCACTGTATCTCCGGGCACTCCGATCACACGTTTAATAAAATCCTTGTCCGGATCCTCTGGATACCTGAAAACAATGACATCCCCGTGTGCCGGTTCTTTTACAGGGATTATCTTTATACCGAGATATGGCAGTTTCACTCCGTATATAAACTTGTTGACCAGGATATGGTCGCCGATCTGAAGCGTTGGCTTCATGGAACCGGATGGAATTTTAAACGCCTGGATGATAAATGTGCGAATGAAGAGTGCCAGAATAATCGCGATAACAATGGCTTCAACATTTTCCCTGAGTTTACCTTTTATCTTAACCTCTTTGCCGGATTGTATCTTATTGACTCCTGCTTGCGTGTTCAAATCGTTTATGCCTCATTTGGGTGATAAAATTTAAAAAAAAGCGTCCTTAATCAGCTCACCGGCAGGGTAAACTGCGGTTCACCAAGCAAAAATTTTCGACTTTGAATCCACTCCTTTAATATTTCTGCAATTTCCCGTGCTTTGGCGACACTGGAGAGGGGAACCGTAGGTACGTCCTTGCCGTTAAATTGAATGAAACCGTTTTTTAACGTTTCGTATGTGACAAATCCATAATTTTTATTGATTCCATTGGGATAATCGTGTCCATAATCAACAATCTGCACCTGAATATCCTTGTCGGAAACGGCGGTAAACTGCGCCATCTCTTCATTTAAAATCGGAATCGGGACGCCCATCCCAACAGCTAAGGAAATACCGTAACCACGCAAACTGACACCGACAAGCCATTCGGGTTTCATCTGCTTGAGATCCCCCATCACCCACAGGGTCCCTGCCGGCGTTTTGGGAATCCCTTTTTCCGTCCTTTCAGCAGAAGGGTTATGCTGCGTTCCGTGCCAGGTCACATACCCTTCCCCACCGCCCAGAAAGATTCGGGTACCGAGTCCGATGGTTTTATAATAGGGATCATTAAAAAGCGGACTGAGTTGTCCGGAAGTTGAATAACTGGCGTTTCCCACCTTGGGTTTCAATGTCCCCATATAGGTGTATATGGTCTTACTGGAAAAATTAACGGCACAATTATAATTCTGGTATCCATTCCGGGGATTGCAGAGAGTGGCCTGCCGCAAATCGGAGAGCCGGATATCTTTTTCAATTCCCCGGTTCGGATAACAGGATGTGCCATATCCGCTGGCCTTGAGATGAACCTTCTTGCCAGCCACGAGATCATGAATCACATGGCCTCCGCCATAATTGAACTCACCCGGCCAGACTTTGTTTAACGGATCTTCAAGGCAGGCTTCTGTAGCGCCGATATAACAGTCAACGGCTGCCAATCCTGCGTAAGCCGGGACATTGTTCAGCCAGACTTCCGATGCTTTGATGGTTGGAACCGATTGTCCGAAATTAATAAAAACACCGGATGAGCACATGGGGGCAAACGTGGCGGTGGTGACCACATCCACAGTTTCCGCGGCCTTGACAGGACCTTTTTCCTTAACGATATCAACCATCTCATCGGCGGTGACAACAACCACCTTGCCGGATTTTATTTTATCATTAATATCTTGATAGGTTTTATTGACTTTAAAATTTGCCATTCAATATTGTCTCTCCAATGATTAAATATCAGTGTATTGTGGATGCGACACTTTCAAGCTTACCTGTAATGTTATTCTTTACCCATGACGGATCCCACCACTCCACCGGGTCAACAAACATATGGTCAACAAACATCCCGAAATGCAGATGATCACCGCCCGCCAGCCCGCTGGTTCCCGTATAACCGATGATATCGTTTTTTGAAACCAAGTCACCGGGTTTTACGCTCATACGGCTGAGGTGGCCATAGATACTCATCAGTCCGAAGCCATGGTCAATACAGACGACATTGCCATAAATACCCACTGGGCCGGCAAATACCACCTTCCCGCGGTTGGCCGCAGTCACCTCTGCATGTTTAAGCGATGCGAGGTCAATTCCCATGTGAACAGCATTGGAAACAACATTCCCATTGTATTTATATACACGATGGTCGGCGAAATTTGCCTTTCGTTCGGAATTGGGAAGTCGTCCGAATGCCCCTTCCCAAAATATTCGGTTTTCCGTATTTTTTCCGTTTCCAAGAATCGTTTGATTGTTTTTTTCTCTAAGGTCAGTGTTGATAAAAATAAATTTTCCCGCCGGCGACTCGCCGGACGGAAAGCCTTCAACTGCCTGAAATTCTGGAAATTTCCAGTTTAAAAAATTCTCAGAAATATTGATCGTATCGGTTTTAAAATTGC
>JAHECJ010000376.1 GCA_024641805.1 Desulfococcus sp. | reverse complement strand
GCACCCTTTACAAGATACCCCTCGTTTAGGGCGCCATGTGCCGTATGACAGGTTTCGCAAATTAACTGATTTTTTTTGCTCCCTTCGTGAGCGCCACGCATCTTCAGGTCTTTCGGGATTGATTTCTCGCTCACGCCAATCTTGTGGTTCCCTGTGTCCGGGCCGCCCGCCTTATCCGAATGGCACATGCGGCACATGGCGGAATCGATGTTTGATACCCTCAAAAATATGGTTTCTTTTACATCCGGCCCGCTTTCCACACCATGGGCCGTGTGACAGGTGGCGCACTGGACCTTGCCGTTTTCATCCAGGGGGAAGATCTCCGGTATTTGCATCCCATCGGGCGGCTTCACATTGGTTTTATGCGCCTTGCCATGCAGCACTCGTTCCCGTGAGTCCACAACACTGCCGTCATGGCAGGAAATACACATTTCCGGTGTTGCCACCACTTTTTCGGATTGATAGGGGACCAGATCCGTTCCTTTTCCTTCAACAAAAAACGTATCGATCCACCGGTAATGACAGATGGCGCACCCTTTTGCCGAATTCGGATTCTTGGGTGGCTCCACGGTTGCCGCCAAAATATTTCCGGCCGACATCTGGAATATAAAGAAAAAAAGAATATATATAACGGACTGTAAATGCTGTTTCTGTATCATTTATTTTTAGTTTCAATGCTGTAGACACTTACTTTTTGAGCCAGCATTTCAACCACATAAAGCCGATTGTGATCGTCAATGCATATCCCCACGGGTGTCTTGAACTTTTTAATCGTTTTCTTTGCGACATCCCCCAGCACGCCGTAGAATTCTCCCAAGGTGTCAAATACCTGGATGACGCCCATATAACTGTCGCTCACATAAATCCGGTCGTTCCTGTCAACGGCAACCCCCTTGGGCCTGAAAAACTGCCCTTTTTCAACCCCCCAGGCGCCGATGGTTGTGACAAACAATCCATCCGGATTGATGACCTGAACCCGGGTATTGATGACATCGACAATGTAAATATATTTCTCTTTATTGAGCGTGATAAAAAAAGGATACCTGAACATCAGGTTCTGCTCGCCCGGCTCACCCACGGTTTTTACGAGCTTCAACGTCAAAAGGTCATAAATCAGAAATCGATGGTTGTCGTTATCCACCACGTAAAGCCGGTTTCGAGACTTATCAACCGCCACATCGGTTGGGTCCGCAGGCTTGCCGTCCTTTCCGGGCAGCGCGATCTCTGTAGTAAAAGCCGTATCCCGATTAAATATCTGGACGCGGCTGTTGCCCGAGTCGGCAATGTAAATATTGCCGATACTATCCACATCGATGCCGAGAGGATACATGAACTGGCCGCTGCCCTCCCCTTTTTCTCCAAACGCGGAAAGGGGCGCGCCATCGGGATTGAATATCTTTATCTGGTTGTTCACACCGTCAACGACATATATCCGTCCGTTTTTTGAAACCGCCACATCGCTGGGTTCCTTGAAATCATCTGTGATGTCAAAAAGAAAACGGACGTTCACGATCCGTATGGCAAAAGCGGAAGAAACCGGCAGCATGATTGAAAATACAAGCAACCAAACAGTAATCCCCATCCACTTCCACTTCCGCCAACCGTCGTTTATGGTCTGTATTTGTATCTTAAATCCCGGTTTGCCTGAATATTTACTCATTCTCTCCATCTAATCTGAATTTCCCGTGACCTTCACGCTTCTCACCGTCAGAGATTCGTCTTCAGTCAATATTGTTTACTGCCGGAACATATCCGGCAGGTAAAAGACTTTGTATTTTGTCACCAGACCTTTGATATTTATATTGATCAGATCATGGGCGGTTTTATCCGAAAACCCGAGTGCCTTAAAATCAAGGATGGTGTCATTTGAATGACATTCATTGCACGTGACGCTGATTTCCGCTTTATGAATATCCCGGTGAAAGTAATCCAGACGCGCCTTTTTTTCATCCGGAGCCATTTGCTTCTCCTGGGCCAGATATTCCTTTGCTTTTTCCGTATCCCAGGTATTAAGCATGGATTTTCTTTCCCCGTTCCCAACGGAAAAAACCGCGATGCGCGATATAAAATGCTCAGATCCGGAGGCATCGCCGATTTTCGGGTTGAAGCGCGCGCCAAATGGCTGTCCGGCAAATTCAGCCGTTTCCGAATTTGTCCAGTCGTAATCCAATGTTTTGTATTTATCCCGGTTGATATGGCATGTCTCACAGGTCATAAAACTGATATGCATATTGATGAAAGCCCTTGCCAACTCGCTACTGTGGTGAGGATACAAATGATGACATTCACGGCAGGAAGATCCGTCCGACAGACGGGTAATATATGACTTCTCCTTGGCATGGGATGTCTTTAAATCCGTGTCCGCAATAAGCTTTTTATCTTTTTCCGCCAGATGACATCCATTGGTGCAATTAACCGTTGTTTCGCCCACATGCGGGACTTTGTGTATGGTGGTATGGCATTTGATGCAATCTGTTTTACCGTGCGCCGACGCTAAGTACCGTTTTTCGTCAATATGAAACACCTTAAAGCCATCCGGCGTTTCCGGTCTGGTCAGTCCGGGATATTGATGACAGGTAAGACAGCCGCTTTCATCCAAGGCAAAGCTATTGCCCTGCCAAAAGGTCAGCACCATCACCAGGGCCGTTGTCAAAACCATTAACCCGTATTGCATCCTTCGTCTCATTGGTTTAATCCTTATCAACAAATCGGATCATTATATGCAGGGTGATGGAAACATCAATCGCTGGTGCCGGATCATTCAAAATTGAACGACTCACGGCTAAGCGCATTCGTTTTTCATCGTCTGTCAGTTTTTTCTGAAATCAATGACAGATGGCAGATAAAACGTCTTGTACTTGTCGACCATCCCCACAAACTCACTGGATATCAGGTTATCAATCCGCTGTTTGGGATACCCGAGCTTTTTGAGATCCAGGTAGCCGTCCTTTTTGTGGCAATCAGAACAGGCCACCGGCTCCGTTGAAAGCTTTGCGTGAAGTTTCTTTCTTTGTTCTTCCAGCTGCTTTTCATTCAACTGCGGCGCTTTATCCAAAAAATCCCGGGCCGCTTCCTCTGTGATAGGGGTTAAAATCTGCCGGATTCCCTTTCCTGTATCAACGACAGGGAATATTTTGGCCGGGTACTTTCCGTATTCCCCGTCAACCCTCTGCGTAAGCTTTCCGGTGTCCTGATCCACCCATAAAAATTCTATCTTTCCGTTTTCCGGTATGGCTGTTTCCGCAGCACCGGGTTTGTCATTACGGACATGGCATACGGAACAGGCCATTGAACTGTCATGCAGGTTCAGCAGGGCGCGCACCTTTTTTTCCTTACCATGGGCATAGGCCCCGTGACAGATCACACAGGTCGGCTCTATAATGTCCCGCTTTTCGACATAGTCGTCAACCATGTGGAAATGATCCCGGGGGATGGCTTCTTTTTTCTGGCTGATGATCTTGAGCGCGGCCTGTTCTTTTTTGTATTTCAGCAGGGATATGGAGGCATTTAAATCAAACCCAGGGAAATACAGCACACTGAGCAACCAGAACCCGAAGGCAAAAAAGGGGATGATATAAATCACTTTCAGCAGGAAGAAAATGACTTTCTTACCCCTTAAAACGGCCCTGGAAAATAACGACGTCTTTCTTTCTTTATCCATGCCGTTCGGCTCCTTCGTGCATATAAATTTTCTGCAACGCCGGGTCGCTCATGATTTTTTTATAATGAAGGGGATACTCTTCCTTCATCTCCTCTTCATCGATGATGCCGGTAAGCCACATATTGTCAATGGGAAACTTGTG
>JAHECJ010000375.1 GCA_024641805.1 Desulfococcus sp. | reverse complement strand
ATTTTTGCCTTCAATCAAATTAAACGAAGCCAGAACATTGTTTTCAATTGCCAGATCAACGCCTGAGTATCCGCCATACTCTGAAAGCATCTGCACACTTTCCAAAAAAATCGCTTTCGCATCATTGACCGAAATACGGGTTAAACCTGATTGCTTTCTCCCCAAATCTCCGGGAGCGGCATGAAAACAAAACCCTGCGTGAACACTATAAAATGGGATATCGAGCCTGGCGCATAAATCAATTGCATTTCTGCAATGGTTCCGGCTGAGGTCAATCGTTTCAATATCGTTTGAAGCAAGATTCAGCACAAAGGGTTCCTCAGGGGGCGGGAAATAATTATGGATCAAAAATTTAAAATTATTTTCTGATGCCGCTTTCTTTATCCATTGTTCATTCGCATTATCATATAAAACACCAGAGCTTAATTCGACATATAAAAAAGAATGATCCAGGGATTTATCTAAAATCGCTTTCAGATTGTTTCCAGCAAAAACGCCGGTTGAAATAAAAATATTATTCATGCGCATGAATTGTGGATACCTGAAACTTTTGAATAATCAGCCACATTCTTTAAAATAACTGACCCCGCCCCGATCACCACATTTTTCCCGATTTTAATTTTATCTGCTACTGCAGCGTTTATTCCGATAAAAGTATTATCTCCAACACTGCTCCTCCCGGCAACCACAACCTGTGGAGCCAGATGGACAAAGTCGCCGATATGAGATTCATGGTCCACTGAGCATCCGGTATTGATAATTACACCGGTTCCAATTTTACTTTCTACTCCCAATTTACTGCCCATACAGATAACACTTGCTTCACCAATAAATACATCATGCTCGATCATTGCCATGGGATGAACCAGGGAAGGAAGACGAAATCCTTTTTCCTTAAAAGACAAAAAGAATTCCCGTCGCCGGGAATTATCGCTGATGGCAAGGTATATTGCGCTGATTTGATTTTTAAAGCTTTCAACATCACAGAATTTACCTAAAACAGGTGCGCCCTGGATCGTTTCCGGCCCGATAAAAGAATCATCAAAAAAGCCCAGAATATCGATGCCCGATGCTTTGAGCATTGAAGCAATCACCCGGGCATGGCCCCCAGCACAGATTATTGCTGCTCCCTGTTTCATTGAATCATATCCGGACTTATCGTTGTGCCCATATTCGATCTTTCCTTTTCAAGGTGTATCTATGGCACTTGAATCAAGGAAATCTGCAAAAGCAGACATCTCATTTTTCAATTGATCAAAAAGATTTAAAACATTGAGCGTAAGCCTTTCAATTCTGGATGGTTCAAACTTATATGTATAAACATTCCGAACGATATGGCGGAAACCCCTATATTCATCAAGCCATTGCCGGACTTCGTCAGATATGACTGCCGGACGCACAGAGGGAAGCTCGTCGGCCATTTGTAAAAGCAAAGACTGATGCCAATTCGCTCCCTGTGGCAAACTCCCATCCACTTGAACAGCTATTCGTTCCAAGAGCCGCTCAATACCGGAATAAAATCCATGCAGGTTCAAGGCTATTCCGTCGAGATACAAGTCATCATTGTCAAGCTTACCCTTTTCTAAGCCAGCGGCAGCCCGCTTCAAAGTATATTCAATATCAATCAATTCCTGACGGATACGAATCGCTAATTGATGCAGACCCTGATTCACAGTTCCACCCCCTGCTCCAGAATAGCCTTTTTGATTGAATCCCGGCATAACTCCGGATCAATCAAATCAATTTTATAACGTACACTTAGCCCTGTAACTGCAGCAACAGCTTTGTAATATTCATCACTGGGAATTCCCCAGGCCGATAGGTCAATGTCAGAAAATTCGTTAAAACCTATATTGGTAGCCACAGAACCGAAAACGACCACTTTCTGAGCGCCAAAACGTTCCCGTAAGATACTGGCTGCTTGTTTTGCTTCATGAAGTGCATTTTTACGACTTTTATGAAAACCTGCCGGACGATCAGGTTCTTCTTTAAAAGATTTCATCGAAGGCCTGTATCGCTTCCATTCATTTGGTGTCATTTGCAACGCTGTTCTGTTCATAATACTGTTCCAATCTTCAGCTTACTCGTTACAACTGTTAATTCTCGATATCATATTATCTATTAACCTAAAAAGTATTCAATGCGCCGGTCTCAGCTTTCACTCCCTGCTTCATTGAATCATTTCCAGACAAATAATTGTATCTGCTTCAATGTCCTTTGCTGCCGTTCGTCCCATCACCAGTTGCATATGGTTGCCCAGAAAACCGGTGCCCGGACGTTTTAGCGTCAGATTCTCCGTGGTGAATTTTTCTCCGGCTTTAATCGGCAGCTTTGCAACAATACTTCGGCGCATGCCCACGGCATTCTGCACCTCAATCGCTGAAGGCTGCTTGATTGATGACCCAAGGCATTTTTCCGCTTCGCGTACCTGTTTCACCATCATCGCAAACTCAGCCGGATCTGATGAACTGGACTGATCCGGCCCGGGAAGGGTCTTATCCAATGTGAAATGTTTTTCTATAACGCTCGCGCCAAGCCCGACCGCAACGACAGCCGCAGTCAGACTCCGGGTATGATCGGAATACCCGACCGGCACATTGAATGCCCGGCCCATCGTCTGCATGGCTCTCAAATTACAGTCTTCAATGGCTGACGGATAATTGGTCGTGCACTGCAGAACAACAATCTGATCATTGCCTGCCGCCCGAATCGTTCGAATTGCTTCATCCACTTCCGCGAGTGTGCACATGCCTGAGGATAAAATAATTGGTTTCCCCTTCCGGGCAATATATTCCAGAAAATCGTGTTCTACTGCCTGGCCGGAAGCTACTTTAAATGCCTTGATGCCCAGATTATCGAGAAGATCGATATCCTCAATATTATAAGGTGTTGAAAGAAAACTTATGTCCAGTTGTTCACAAAGATCTATCAATTCAGGATATGCAGATTCCGGTAATTCCAGATTCTTCAACATGTCTATTTGGGACTCATTGGGATCAGTTGTGTGCAATTGATATTGTGCTTTTGAAGCGCGGGAAGTGGCAATCCGCTCCGCGGCAAACGTCTGGAATTTTATGCAGTCCGCTCCGCATTGTTTTGCCGAATGAATCAATTTCCGGGCAAGTTCAACATCACCGTTATGATTTACTCCGGCCTCCGCAATAATAAAAATCGTCTGATGCTTGCCTATAGTGCGGCTATTTAAATGAATAGTGATCATGGATTAATATCAATTTTTTAATTTTCGGCATTAATTTTTTCAGTCAAAATAAAGTAGTGATATGGAAATTCTGAGTGAAAAGCTTTTATCTTTTTTAAGCCGACAGATTTTATGTCACGATTTATCCTGCGAAGGGGAAATCCTCTCCTGCCTATCTCCCAGTAATGAACAGCCCAGGGAAACTCCTCCATAAACTCTTTTCTGTATTTTCTATTTTTTTTAAATAACGGAAAATAGAATGAAAAGTGCCCTTTCTCATGCCATTTCTGACCAAATATCAAACTAAGCGATAACTTAAAACCAAAACAAGAATATGGCAGACTGATGAATACATATCTTTTTGACATAATAGCCATTTTCTTTAAATTGGATACAAAATTTTCATATGGAGAATGCTCTAACATTTGGAACGCACAGACAAGTTCCCACCTTTCTTTATAATTATATTCTTCAACTTCTTCCAGCCTACTTAATATTGTAGGCTTAGATCCTTCAATTATGTCCATCGTATCATATTTAATATCTATATTCCGCATATATTCAGAAGTGAAATTTTCACCAGGACCTATCTCTAAAACGGATTTT
>JAHECJ010000374.1 GCA_024641805.1 Desulfococcus sp. | reverse complement strand
CCATTGGGGAGATATCCAGTTTATAGCGATGGCCTGAAGCATCCAGGGCATAGGAATTTTCTGATACCGCCCGGACTTTCAGACGGTCGTTTCCCATAAAATAAAAACCATGCATCGTACCGGACACCACCTGGTACTGGACGGTATATGCGACCACTGCCTGGCCCGTGGGCTGAAGGTCCACATCCGTTTCCACAAATGTTATCTCGCCTTTTCCGGCCAATACGGAACTTGAGAAACAGGACAGGATGATAAACGCGGATATCAGTATCTTCTTGATCATGGCATATATCCCTTATGCGGACATCGTTCATTCAGCTGATAACTATTTGACATTATAAAAATAGTGAAAATAATACAAGGGGAAATACCCGGTTTTACGGGTTAAATGTCAAACCGCATGATTTTCAGGAAAAACGGGTTCGCTCTTTTAACCGCTTTCAATTGCTGGTAAGATGATTTTGTTTAAAATTAATTTTAGAAACGCAATTCAGGTATCACCACGCCCAGAACAGGATTCCGCCACATGGCTTACAAAGAATTAATACGTTCCGCCACGTCACGCATGCTTCGTTTGGGAGGCCTGGCCGGCCGGGTGGGGGTATCCATGGCCGGAAATACCGTGGCCAATCTGTTCAGGGATACGGAGAGCCGGGATGAGCACCGGACAATGAGTTTGACGAAAAACGCGTTGCGCGTCAAAGACCTGCTGGGCCAGCTCAAAGGGGTTCCCATGAAAATCGGCCAGATGGTGAGTTTGCATGAAAAACTCCTGCCCGAAGAAGTCGTTTTGGCATTAAAAACCCTACAGCAGAATGCCCCGGCCGTCCCGTTTGCTGAAATCCATGAATTGGTCAGAGACGAACTGGGTAAGAATTTCGGCTATATCCGGCATATCGATGAAAACCCGCTGGCCGCAGCCTCTATCGGACAGGTCCATCGTGCCGAGCTTATCAACGGCGCGGAAATCGCGCTGAAAATTCAATACCCCGGCATCGATGACGTGATCCGGGCGGACCTGAAGAATCTGAAAGGACTGTTAAAAATTTTGTTTTCCATGTTTTCAAAAATGGACATGGATCTTGTATGGCAGGAACTCAATGACCGGCTGACCGAAGAACTCGATTACGAAAAAGAAGCCGCCAACATGAAACGCATGGCAAAACTCTTTGAAGACGACAACCGCATTATCGTTCCAAAAGTCATTGAAGAAGTGACGACCCGGCATATTCTGGGCATGGAACTGGTTCTCGGCATTTCGCCGGATACGGTGTCTGAAAACAGCTACCCCCATACACTGAAAAACACCTGGGCCCAATCCATGGTCCGCCTGATCCTGAAAGGCCTCTTCCGTTTTCGCTTTCTGCATGCGGACCCCAATATCGCCAACTTTGCATTTTTGGAAGACGGCCGCCTGATTGTATATGATTACGGCTGTATGAAGGAAGTCCCCCAAGACCTCTGCCGGGGATATGTCCGCCTGATCAGCGCGTTCCTGAATCACGAGTATCCGAAAATACCGGCAATTTTAAAATCCATGGGGGTTCACAACGCAAACGGCGCTCCCATACCCTGGCAAATGGCGGCTGATTTTGCCGATGTGCTTCAGGAATTTTTTGTCCCGGAAACGCAGTACACGTTTGGCGATGATGAAAAAATATATGCAAAACTTTACGAAATCGGCAACAAACACTTAGGCGAGTCCATGTCCATGGTTTTTCCAAAAGACATTATTTTCATTGACCGGACATTCGGCGGCCATTTCGGGAACCTCTGCCGCTTAAGCGCCCGCGCGGACTGGCGCAAAATTATTCTGTCATACATGTCA
The DNA here is from genome assembly GCA_024641805.1 of Desulfococcus sp. Classification (GTDB taxonomy): domain Bacteria; phylum Desulfobacterota; class Desulfobacteria; order Desulfobacterales; family Desulfosalsimonadaceae; genus SURF-3. The sequence goes on along the minus strand of JAHECJ010000374.1, from coordinate 1,984 downwards.
CAAACAAACTCAGCCAACCCTGGCGGATTTGCCGAATAATTAAACGCATGGAACAAAGGAATCATGGAGGACCTGGTAAAACTTGAACAAAGGCTTCGGGAGCTGGATGAAGAAATCAGGGAAACCCGAAAGCGGCTGCCCGCACACTCAACAAAACCGCCGGTGATGATGGATCTTCTGGCCCTTGAAGATGAGTACGACATCATTTTGGAAAAAATAAAAAAACTAAAGGCGTCGCCTGCCGCCTGAAAAAGTTCAAAGAAATCTACCCAATCACCAAGGGTATTGACATACCGGACTGTTTCTGCAATATATTATTCAAAAAAGCAGATGCTTATACCTTATTCTTCAAAACCGTTCAATCCGGCAAAGGCTGAACTACAGGAGACCCGTTATGTATGATGTTAAAACAGATATTGATAAAAACAGGATTTACATCACCATCGGCAAACTGAAAGATGAAACGGAAATGCAGTCCCTTGCCCAGAACGTAAAAACGGAGTGCCAAAAGCTTCAAAAAGGATTTACCTGCATCACCGATCTGAGAAAATATGAAGTACAGGATGAAATATTTGAATTCTATGTAACGCAGACCCAGGAAGCCATGCTTCTGGCCGGCCTGTCCAATGTGGTCAGGGTTCGCCGGGAAACCGGATTGCTGGGGCACTTCCAGTTCGACAACGCATCCATGGATGTCGGCTATCATGCTGAAAATGTCACCACCATGGAAGAAGCGGAAAAAATCCTGGACAACACTGCAAAATAAATGGTTTGGTTCCGATTGTTTTTTACCCTGCCGGCAGCATCTGCAAAACGTATTCATTAAATTCCATTCAAAAACGATTCTGATTTTTCCCTTTGCTAAAATCGATCCTCGCTTTGATGACCAAGAGAATGCCTGTCAGGCAAACAGACATGCCGGCCAGAAATTCTGACCACATCCTGCCTTTTTCAGGCGTAAATCCTGCCTCCATGGCAAACATGTGCGCTGGCCGGTTGTAGATTTCCAAAAGATTCAGGCCACCATGTATTGTAAAATAAATTCCTATGATGACGAAAGCGACGCCGAAAAGACGCCCCCGCTTCAAGTCCCGGTCAGCATAAACATCAGACGATTTCATTTATTTTCTCCAGCAAAAGTTTCGGACAGGCCCACTTTTATGCCGCACTGGCAGAAGTCTCCGTCAACTCGCCCTGCATTTAGTTTTCATACCACATTATCAATGAATAAAACAGCCACATCTCGACCGGCGCAAAAAATCCAAAATATGACGATTGGGATGAATTAGGTTTAGCCCGTTTATCTCATGGATTAAGATCCGAACTCTCCGCAGATCCATGTCGGAAAAACCGTGCCGATAATTTCAAGGGCGAATCGCCCGGAGGCGCCAGCGCAGTTGAAACTGGAAAGCAGAAACCGGAACGGCTGCTTTTTTCAAAAAAGCATTCGTATGCCGTTTAACACCAATGAAAAAATCTGAGGGTTTAACCGACAATTGAAGCTTTGCTACATGTATTCCCCACGAGCCATGAAGCCACGATGCTTCTATCAGCGATGAATCAACGTAAAAAACTTAATTTTTTACTGATATTTTAAGAGCATCACAAAATTGCGATGAACAAAAAAAAGCCATATATCGAGTCTATAAAATTTTTAATGGAGTATCGAATAGCTATTGCATGCTTCAGTGGAGAGGTACTTTTGATTGTGAGCACTTTTGACACAAGGTACATTTTAAAAATGGTTGGGTGGTATAAATTATCCATGCTGTTGTTATAGCCCCTTGCCTCTTAATCTTTGGATAACTTATTGAATTATAAGCGAATCAAAAATTTAATCCCTTGGGGGTTTATTTCCCCGAAGCTTTGCTTCGGGGAAATAAGAATGAGAGATGTTTTGATACCCCGTCAGCTCTGCTGCGGGGTAGTTCATTTTACAGAGCCCTGTAATTTTTTATTAATTTCTTTTAAAACAAGCTCCGCG
>JAHECJ010000373.1 GCA_024641805.1 Desulfococcus sp. | reverse complement strand
CAACGTTTAACATAGAACTCAGGGGCCACGGCCTGAGCCGGGCCAACGGCAGCGATCACCCGGAAACATTTGAAACCTATCTGAATTACGATTTGCCGGCGTTTATTGACGCCATTTCCAACATCACGGGCGGCAAAAAGTTTTTCTACATCGGACACAGCCTGGGCGGATCGATATCCTACTGCATTGGATCAACATTCCAGGATAAGCTGGCGGGGATCATCTCCATCGGCGGACCCTTTAACATGGCCCAGGGAAACCGGCTGCTGAAATCCATTGCGCATATCGGCGTAACGCTTGGAAAACTGTACCCGTTTCCAAAACTTCAGCCCAATGTATTTTACATTGATTATATCGGTATTCTTGTTTCAATGGGACTGGTGGACCTAATGGACCATCGCTGGAACCGGATTCCCCTCCAGATATGGTATCCCGGCAGTATCGAGGAGGATATTTTAAAAGAACGGATCACCAAGGGATTTGACCGGACCAGTTTCAACGTGATCAAGTTCTTTTTCAAATGGGGGGCCCGGGGAAAATTTATCAGCAGTGACGGACAGATTAATTTTGAAGACCACATCCGGGGATTGCGCATCCCGATCCTTTTTGTCAACGGCGACTGCGACTATGGCGTCCCGGAAATCGCCATCAAGGAAGCCTTTAAAAAAGCCGGTTCTGATGATAAAATACTCAAAACATTTGGAATGGAAAATTCAGGGCATCACTGGGGCCACTGCGACCTGATCTGCGGGAAGCACGCACCGGAAATTACCTGGCCGTATATGCTGGGCTGGCTGGAAGAAAGAATATAACGGGGGAACGCCATGGACTATGATTATGCGGTTATCGGCAGCGGATTCGGCGGGAGCGTGGCCGCCCTTCGTCTGGCGGAAAAAGGGTATCAAGTGGTGGTGCTGGAACAGGGCAACCAGGTGACCCCGGAGGACATCGAAGAAGGCGATAATGATGTTCGAAGGCTCAACTGGATTCCGTCCCTGGGCATGTCCGGTTATTTCTCCCAGGATTTTTTTCGCCATGTGACCCTGGTCCGGGGAATCGGAGTTGGCGGGGGCAGCCATGTGTATGCGGCCGTCCTGTTAAAACCAAAAGATGCGTTTTACAACGACCCGGCCTGGTCCGGCCTGGGGATTGACTGGAAAACGGAGCTGGCCCCCCATTATGATACGGCATCCGCCATGATAGGCCTCACCGAAAACCCGGCCTCCGACATCCAGGACGAATATCTCAAAAAAACCGCTGAAAAAATGGGGGCGGCTTCAACCTTTGGTCCGACGCCCAACGGCATTTACTTCGGCACCCCGGAAGTCATGGTTCCGGATCCATATTTCAACGGCAGCGGACCGCACCGTACAGGCTGTCATCTTTGCGGCCGGTGTCTGACCGGTTGCCCGCATGGATCTAAAAACACGCTGGATAAGAATTACCTCTACCTGGCCCAGCGGCTGGGGGCGGCCATACTGCCGTTTCGAAAAGTCACCGGCATCCTGCCCCAGGAAACCGGCGGTTACGTACTTCAGATGAAACACCCATTAAAAACATTCCGGAAATACCCGCCGATTCGAACGAAAAACATTGTGCTGGCTGCCGGCGTGCTGGGCACTTTAGAGTTGCTGTTCCATTGCCGGGATGTTGCCAAAACCCTTCCGTCCGTCTCCCCGGAGCTTGGAAAAGTGGTCCGCACCAACAGTGAAGCCATTGTCGGTGCACTGTCGGATGATCCGGAACTGGATCTGACCTATGGCACGGCCATATCATCCCACTTTTATCCGGATGCGCACACCCACATCACTCAGAACCGGTTTCCCAACGGCTATACTTTTATGAAATTTTTTACCGGTCCGCTGGTGGATCACCCCAACCCGGCCGTAAGGTCGCTCAAAACACTGGGAGCCATTTTCCTGCACCCTGCCAAATTTTTTGGAAGCTGGATTGCCAAAAACTGGCACAAGCGGGTCACCATTTTGACCGTCATGCAGCATCTGGATAACCAGATATCTTTCAAATACGGACGAAAAGCTTCTTTCCTTTTCCGGCGGGGGCTCAAATCACGAACTGTCAAGGGCAAATCCGCGCCCACGTTTCTGCCTGTGGCGAACCATGCCGCCAAGACGCTTGCCGAAGTTTCCGGAGGCCGACCTTTGAATATCCTGACCGAAAGCATCGGCAATACCGCCACCACCGCCCATATTCTGGGAGGCTGCCATATGGGAACCTCACCGAAAAATGGTGTGATTGACACCCGTCATGAATTGTTCGGCTATCCTGGGATTTATGTTATCGATGGATCGGCCGTGTCTGCCAATATCGGAGCCAATCCCAGCCTGACCATTACCGCTCTGGCGGAACGGGCCATGAGCCTGATTCCAGCAGCAATGACCCAAAAAACAAGTTGATTTTACTTTAAAAAGAGAGACTTCCCTGCCCGGCGGATAAACCGTATGGGGCGATTACATGTCCGAAAGAATGATGGCGTTTGAACAAAATCGGCCGGAGACCCTAAGATAATTTGATCGAAAGGAAATCTTTTAACCGTTACCGATGAAAAATTCCGGTCCGGCATGGCTGCAGAAAAAGATATAATCGCCCCAGATGAAGAATCCCCCGACAAGTAAGGCCGTTATCAGCTTCCAGCTGCCGCGCATGTTTTTCAGGCTGTAATAAACAATCAACCCGTAAAACATGGGCAAGACCGGCAGCATATACCGGCCTTGCAACGCAAGATACGGATAATGGAGTCGTTGATAATTGCTATAGTTTACGAACTGCATGAGTATGAACAAGTATACACCGCAGAGCAGCATTGCCTGACCCGTCTGACCATGGGCGTCATGGGGGTGCCAATAACGAACCACTGCCAATATGCCGGCGAGAAAAAGCAACCGGTAGAGTCCTGCCACGAAAGCGGATTTAAAGAGATCCCGGTGCGCAACGATGCCCACGATGCCCTTGGTCATACCCCGCAGCCAAAACCAGGCATACTGAATCCGGTTCATCAGTTGCACTCCCCGCTGTTGCTCAAAGGCCGCGATTTTGACCAACCGTAAGGCAGCAGCCCTGTCCCCGGGATTGTCGATGGTTTCGATAGCCTCCCTGGCCTCGGCCAGATTCATACGGCCTTCTCGAAATTCCCGAGCGATCCATCCACGGGCAAAAATCCGGTTTTTCAAGGCCGCATCCAGCGGCAGCACCTGGGAACTATTCGGTACCACATTTCCGTAACGAAGAAGATTCCCGCCATATAACCCGAGGTTCACGAACAGGAGCAGCAAGGCGAGCGCACATAAAAGGATATTCCAACCCCGCGCCTGACAAATCCCTTCCCAAAGCTTCCGAAGCCTCACCGGAGCGGCACGCCATTCCCAGAGCATCAAAAGGACGAACAACACGCTCAGGGGAAGAAACGAAGTTTTCACCAGAGAACCGGCGAGCACGGATACAAGGAACAAAAGAAAATACCGCATTGAATCCGTGCGCTTATAACAATGGAAATTATAAAGGGTGGCCATGGCGAGCAAGTTGTTCAGGTTGTCATAGCTCACCGCAGCGCCGAGAAAAGTGAGCATGGCTGTATTGGTCATTATAACCAGAAACAAGAGGCGGATACAGACATCCTGGGTAAAAGTGCTGATCCAGCGATAGGCCAGATACACCATGCTGATGCTTAAAAGAGCGTTACATATCCTCAGAAAAGAGAGGTCTGAGATGGGGAACACATTAAGATGCAACAGTTTACCACAGAGAAAGTAGTACAAGGCAGGTATGTGTGTCACCAGACCGAGATGCCAGGTATTCTCTGAGTTTTCAGGCAGGAAC
>JAHECJ010000372.1 GCA_024641805.1 Desulfococcus sp. | reverse complement strand
TCAGATAGGACCGGATCAATTTAATCCATGCCCGGAACAAAAGCGTTCTGCCTTTTTTAGGAATCATCACTCCGCTTTTTCATAAAATGGTTCCGAAAAGCGTTCACCGGGTATCCGGCCCGGTCCGGCCATCACAATCAGAAACAGAAACAGCAGGCCTAGTCAAAAATGGCTTCACCCGTATCCGGGCATTTAATTTAATCTATAAATTCAGACAGTAAACTGTGTCTTCGTTTTATTTCCTGAATCATTTTTTCGTAATGCCGCATCCGGATCATGGACCGGATGATCAGATAACAGCCCAATGCGATTAAGATCAGGACGAGCACCCCGAGCGGGATAAGAAGATGTATTACTTTGAGGACGTCATAGTATTTTGACGTGGCAATCAACACACTGAGCACGGAAAGCGGCAGAGCCAGAACAGCGATGCCGGTGCGCATTACGGAAAGTGACGTGCGTTTTTCGGCCAGCAGCAGCTGCGCCTCATTAATGGCGATGGAAGTGCTTGCCATTCGACTTGTTTTCACGGATCCTCCATTTTATCTTTCCGTGTTATGTTTTTTATCAGGTATAAAATGTTTCTTTGCGCCGGGCCAGCTGAATAAAATTCCCCCATGGATCTTTGACAATCAGCACTGCGGCCTCCGGGTCCGCGGTGGCGCAATCGGTCACGAATTCCGCCCCCAGCTTCAGCAGCCTGTTCTTGTCTGCTTCAATGTCGCTGCTTTTAAATGCGATATGGAACTGCAGGGGGTGGGAAAGGGCGCCTTCGATGCATGCCAGCTTGCGGTCGGTTATCAGTTCAAATATCAGCCCGGTCCGGCTGCATTTGATAAACGCCACATGCCCGTTTGCCGTATCAAACGAATTTAAAATGATAAAATCAAGCGCCTCCTGATACCAGCGGGCCATTCCTTCACTGTCCCTGACAACCAGCCCGATATGTTCAATACCGTTTGATGCCATAAATCTTCCTTATGTGAATCACTCATCCAAAATACACAAAACCGATTTCATCGACCGCACCGGGTCAGGCAAGAATATGTCGGATATTTATCTTTTGCTCCCGGTAAATTTGAATGTCTTTTCGGCTCCAGGGCCGATAGGACTTGTGCACATATTTGAATGCGCCGCGCGTGAGCATGGGCAAAGATTTAAAAATAAACGCCAGGTAGGGTCCCCAGTTTTTTCCCTTGAGGAGGATTCCGTCCTTTAATAGAAAATAGAGCTGAATACCATAGACAGACACCAGCGTGGCCGGCATCCAGACAAAAAGCAGGGACAGTGTCATCAGCCAGGTCCGTTTTTCAAGGGCCGCAAACACATCAAAACAGACGGCCTGGTGTTCCAGCTCTTCCAGGGCATGCCAATTGGTGAAGTCAATTACTGCATTGGACCGATCGCCCGCCCAAAACTTGTGGTTGACGATAAAATCCCGGCTGATGGCGGATGTAAAATGTTCAAACGACGCGGGAATTGCCAGTTCCCACACAGTCGGTGAAATTCTGCGCAGGATGCTGACAAAAAATTTCTGGAACCGCTCAAACAAACGGATGGCCGGATACCCGCACTTTTTCAGCAGGTCATTGCATCTCAGGTGCATGAACGCATGCCGGCCTTCCTGCCGGATCAGCGCATCCATATCCCGCATCAGCTTCGGGTCTGAGATTTGATCCGCGTATTTTCGGACAATGTCGATCACCGTGCGTTCCGAGTGCGGCACCACGATGGACAGGGCGTTCATAAAATGAGAGGTGAACGGGTCCCGCAGCCAGTATTTGCCGACACCCGAAAAATCGAACTCCGGGCGGCGGGGGGTAATGGCAATATCATCCGGGGTGGAACTGTGTGCTGTTTCCGTCTGAGCGATCCTGTTTTTCATCGACTCTCCCCTGAGGGCTGAATAAGAAGCTGTTTGTCATGCAGCGCGGTATTATTGCGGTAATTAATTCTGGCGAAGTTGATGAAAGGCGTCAGGTGTCAGGAAACCGAACCTGACCACTGACACCCGAACACTTTTTTTATCTATTTTTTAGCCTCTTGAATGACAATTTCTTCAAAAAGCCTCGGGACACCCCCCGGAAAAATCATTTCCCGGCTCTGAGCTTGGCCAGCTCCTCCACATAGCCGTAAATGTGAAGGCCTTTGCTGCTGGCCACAATCGGACCGGATTCCACACCGATTTCATCGGCCATGGTTTTCTGCAGCACCGAGATGCCGGCAAGGTTTGCGGGAAATCCGCCCCACAGGTCCCAGGACCGGAAATAGGGATAAAAAATCAGGACGTTGTTTTTTATCCGCATGTCAATATGCCTTAAACACGGCGGATCTTCCAGTTTATAATCATCATGCCGGGCCACCTGCAAAACCGCCTGGTTTGTACTGGGCGTTTTTTTGAGCACCTCTATCCAGTGGGGAATCTGCGGATATATCCTGGAGCCGTAAGTGTATTGTTCGGTGGGTTCAATATGGTCGGTCATTAAATACGGCAGATACTGCTCTACATACCCGTTGGCCACCGGGTTCGGGATGTTCAGGTGGATCGGTATCTGCGGCAGCATGGTGTCATAGGGCGCGGAATACGGCCGTTTGATATGCACGACAATGTGGTCAAATTCCAGCCGGGTCTGCCCGACGTATGATCCGTGCTGAATTTCATATTTAAACCCGACATCTAAAATCGCGGCGATACACTGAAACCATGCGTCCTGAATATCCACCGCATCAATTTTTGTCATTACAAGATCCATTCCAGAGTTTATCCTTTCCTAAAATATCCAAACCGAGGTTTCCATAAACAATCATGCATCAGCCAAATTTTATCATCCCGATTTTAACCACCGGAACGCTTGACTGTCCATCCTTTTTTTTCCAGTTCAGCCACGAGCATGTCCCTGTGGTCTCCCTGTATTTCAATAATACCGTCTTTTACGGTGCCGCCGGTGCCGCATTTTTTTTTCAGTTCCGTGCAAAGACTTTTGATCGCCTCAAGATCGAGGGGGACACCGGAAATGATGGTGACGCCTTTTCCCTTGCGCCCCTTGGTTTCCCGTCCGACCCGCACAATGCCGTCCCCTTTGGAAGGGCCTTTTTTCAACCGGCAGACGCATTCCAGGACCGGACGGCTGCAGGCCGGGCACATTTTGCCGTGTTCCGTGGAGTAAACAATTCCGCTGTTTTTTTCTCTTCTGGTCATAATCTTCACTGTATCCTAAAAACCTGATTGCTTACCTGTCATGCAGTTAATTTCAACCCGGATGACCGCTGCTGATTTCAAATAATCATCTTCAAAACAAAATGGCCGGTCATAGTATTGTCTCATAATAACATTTAAGGCCTTCCGTTTTTCAGCCAGGTCCTGCAACAGCTCGGCTTTGCCGAAACCGATCACGCTCTGATATCTCATGCTCCAGTTACAGGGTCTTTCTGCCTTAACGATTTCAGCATGCGACTCAAACTCCACACAGACATTGGGGTTTTGCTTAATGATGTCGATTTTTCGGCCTTGTAAAGCACCATGCAAATAAACAACGCTGTTCTGATATCCGAAACACATGGGCACCACATAAGGGAATTGCCCTTCCGACAGGCCGAGCCGGCATACGGTTGCCTTTTGAATGATTGCCTCGATGGCGGCAGGTTCCTTGATTTCTTTTTCTTTTCTTCGCATGTCTTTCATTGCCAAAATTAGAAAGGCTTAAATATTGTTTTGATTTACAAAGGAATAAATTGCACCCCAGTATTTCTTTGGAGCCACCTGTGACAGATTATTATGGCCCGCACCCTCTATGATCACCAGTTGTTTCGCGACATCCGTCTGGTCATAGATTTC
>JAHECJ010000371.1 GCA_024641805.1 Desulfococcus sp. | reverse complement strand
AGGCTCTTTTCACCTGAACGAACCAGGTAATCAATCGCTTTTAGAACAGACCGGCCTTTTTTGTAATGAAAAGCGAGAGTTTCAAAGAACTCCGCAAGCCGATCCTTGAAAACAGTTTCCATCACACAGGCGATCTGTTCATGGATTTCCTGCCGCTCTTTTTTAAGAAGTCCGTTGTAAACCACTTCTTGCGTCAGGGGATGCTTGAACATATATTCCATATCCGGCTGAAGCGCCCGTGCTCTGATCAAATCCATCCGCTCCAGCTTACTTAAACCGCTATCTATAAATTCTTTCATTTCGCTGATTTTCATCAGAATTTCATAGAGAAACGCCCGGCCGATGACCGATGCCTCTTGAAGGATGCGCCGGGTTTCTTTTTCCAGGCGATCCAGCCGGCCGGTAATCAGTGCATGAATCGAGGAGGGAATATCTGCTTCAGAGATCGGTTTTGTAATTTTCCAGTGATCTTCATCCCGGAGAAGCGTCCCGGATTCGATCAAAGTATTCACCAGTTCTTCCTGATAAAAGGGGTTGCCTTCGGCCTTGTTTTGAACCAGCCGCCTCAGTTCCGGTGGAATGCTGCCCGTTTTGAGCAGAGATTGAAGCATATCCTGGGCATCGGAAGGAGAGAGGCCCTGGAGCTGAATTTCATGATAATATCTGCCGATGCTGTTCAACTGAGAGCCGGTGAACAGAAAGAAAGTCGGGCGGTAAACGCAGAGAACAATGGCCGGTTGACGGATTTCCAGATATGACTGTCGAAGCAGTTCAACAAATGATGGATCAGCCCAGTGCAAATCCTCCATGAAGAAAATGGTCGGCGCTTTTCTGGCAAGGGCTGCAAGAATTGCCTTGACGCCTGACTGAAGGCTGGATTTCCAGAACTCGGGGCTGACCCCGGCGATTTCGGGATAATCCAATGAATACAAGCTGCCCACATACGGCACAATATCCGTCTGGTTTCCGACAAGGCTTTCAATCCCGGTTTCGACTTTCACTTTTATCTTTTCAGGCGGGTCATTTTCTTCTATGAGCAGCACACGACTCAAAAGATCAATCAGCGGGAAATAAGGTATATTTTGGGAATAGGGATATGCATGGGCTTCTATCCATTGAATATTTTCAAGGTCAAGTGTCGCCTTAAAATCTTCGATCAGTCTGCTTTTCCCTGTGCCGGCGTCTCCATAAATTGAGAAAATACTGCCCCTGCCTTCCCGTAAATTGTTGACAGCCTCGGAAAGTTCAGCCAATTCAGTTTTTCTGCCGACGAGGTCGGACCGCATCCCGGAAAGACGATGGATGGTAACGGGTTTATCCCTTTGGGTTAGTACTTTATGAATTTGAACGGGATGGGACTTGCCTTTGACGGATGTTGTTTCTAAGTATTCGCATTCAAAATACCCTTCTGACTGGCGGCAGGTATCCATATCGATCAGGATTTCATCCGGTTTGGCCAGACTGCTCAGGCGTGCGGCACAATTAATCGTATCTCCTGCCGAGCCGTGCGTGCCGATTTTCATGTTCACTTCACCGGTTACCACCAGCCCGGTTGTGATGCCGGTATGCATGGAAACCGGCTGTCCGATTTTGTTCTCTATTTCCGGGCTTATCCGATTGACACGTTCATGAATTTCTCTGGCTGCTTTGACTGCCCTTAACGGATCATCCTCATGCGCTGTTGGAACACCAAACATGGCCATTACCGCATCGCCGGCATATTTTTCGATAAACCCGTCGTATTTGCTAACAATTTCAGATATTTCGCCGAATATACGACCGGTGATCTCTTTTACATCTTCCGGGTCAAGCTTTTCGGACATGGCCGTATATCCGGTGAGATCCGAGAAAATGACCGTGACATGTTTTCGTTCACCGATAATGGAAGCGCCATCGCGGAGCTGTTTATCGGCTGAAAGCGAATTCGGCGAAGCTTCATTTTCTGAAATTTTAGTGGATTCTTTTTTGTCCGGCTTCAAACTACAGCCGCATTCGTCGCAGAATACATTTCCTTCCGAATAAGCATGGCCGCAGGAAGGGCATGCGCATTCTATCTTAAATCCACATTGCTTGCAGAATTTGGCGTCTTCTCGATTATCAATCTGACACTTCGGGCATTTCATTTTTTCCACCGGAGTGAAAATAAAATGTTTATAAAATAAACCCGGGCGGAACTACTGAAAATATTCGATATTTATGTTTGAAAGACAATAAGAGGGGGCGATAAATTTTTTTTGCCGCCGTTTGGGTAGTTAAGATATTCTAGAATTTAGTAGTGGGTATTGTCAAGGATTACTTTGGCTTGCTTGAGGAGAGCCTTAAACCCTGCCACATTGTAGTATACATTGATGACAAAATGAGTAAATAGTTGTTTATTTGATGATTGTGCAAATAGCCTACCTTGAACAGAAGATGGAATACCGATAAATACTCAAAGTGGCGCCACGGATACGGTGTCAATCGGAAAGCCACTGTTTGATCTTTCCATATACTTCCGGATGACTGAGTAAGTCCATATGATTCATGCCATAACCAATCCATTGCCGGTTCTCCGGGAACAACAATGTCAGGCGGGATTTTTCATGCATTCCCAACGCGCTGTTTACCGGCACGAGTCCATCACCTAAGAGCCGGTCTCTCAGGTCTCCCGTCTTCTTACCGGTTGTCGCAGCTATCGCGTAACATAAAACATCTTCCGGCAATGGAACCGGACTCCGAAGGTCTTCCGAATGATCGAAGCGATCGCGCCCCTGCCAGTGTTCGTCTATTACGTTGCCGTGGCGCAGATCGGTAATGCCGGCGCTGCGAATCTTCCCTATGCGAGCGATAGGTTCAGTATACGGAGTCGCACCCAAAATAGCATCCACCCAGTTTCCGCCGCGCTCCAGAGGGGCGCCGTGGTGCGGTGTGCCAAGAAAGACAAGCTTGCGCAATTTTCGCAGCCACCGGTGGCCTGCCATTTTACCGTAATAGCATGCACTGCGGGATACCAGCCCGCCCATGCTATGGGCGATGATCACCAGCTCTTTCACCTCCGGCGGCCAAAGCTTCAGCAGGACTTCAATCAAATCGGCAAACGCGCGCCCGTTAGCGGAAATATGCAGTCCGCTGTTATAGTGAAGATAAACGGGCGTGTATCCCAGGTCGCGGGCCAGTGCCGCACCATGGTCATGCCCATGCCTGAGCCATTGCAGATCGCTCATGCATAGCCCATGCACCAGAACAACCAGCTTACCGCCTTGATGCGTAATTTTTTCAGATATAGCTTGTGCTGATAGTTCCAGGGGGCGACCGGCCTGGCGTAAGCGCATTGATATTGCCAACGGATTGCCGGTGGCAGCCATGTAATCGCCCAGTACACCGTTCAGCGCGGCCAATATCGCTTCTCGTTCAGACGATGATCGCCCTTCGCCCAGCAACGGCGTGAGCTGGGCAAGAACGGAATCAATTCCGCCCCCCACGAGGCCGGTAATCTTGCGGAGGCTTCGATAAACAAATCCCGTTACACCGGCCGTTCGGTATCGGGAAGGCGGAGCGGAAATGCCGGGTATACGCGCGATATTCCGGTGCATAGTCTCCACCAGATCCGTCACTCCCAGAGTCGCATCTATGGCCAGTCGGCTGAATCCCCGAAGATCGATTATCCTTGGTCGTTGAGTATCGCGTTCCACCATTTGGCTGCACAGATCGCGAAAATATTCTTTTACCTCCCGATTCCGGTCCAAAAGTGCAAGCGGAATTTTTTCAACTTCGCCGTTCTTCAGTTTGATGATTGCAATATAACAGCAGGATACGCCATGACGATAAAATCTTATGTCCCGGGCTTCCAGGGCGACCCAGT
>JAHECJ010000370.1 GCA_024641805.1 Desulfococcus sp. | reverse complement strand
GCTGCACCCGGTTCCCCTTGATGAAGCCGCCCTTGAGCGTCAGCTCGAACATGGAATGAAGTTTTTCCTTCTTTTTCCAGATGGTGTATGTCTCGAGCTTATCGATGTCCTCATAGATGGAATAATGGGCGCCAACCAATGCTCCGAGGCTCGTTCCGGCAATAAAATCAATCGGTATATCATGGCGGGTCAGTGTCTTGATCGACCCGACATGGGCCAGTCCCTTGATGCCGCCGCAGCCCAGAGCCAGCCCCACTTTTTTCGGGTGGCATTCATTTTTTAGAGTTGCGCCAGTCCGGCAAAAGTGGTTCCCATGATGCCTTCCTTCTGTTTCGTGGAAATGGGAAACCGGTCTATTTCAGCCATGATTGCGCCATGGTCATATATATGGTCGCCCCCCGGGTATCCGAACGGCCCGTCTGTTCCGTACAGGCACTTTTCAGGGCCCATCGCCTTTAATGCAGCCTGGCGAAGCGGTTCGTCAAGGTACGGGCTGGACAAATCAATATAAACATTTTTTTTGGATCTGGCATACGGCCATAATTTCTGGTAATGCGGAACCCCGGCATGCGCATAAATAATTTTAAGGTTGGGGTGGTTTTCCGGAAGATGGCGAAAGTCGCCGTTGTCCTTTTTCCCCCCCAGATGAATAAGCATCGGCAGGCCTTTTTCACTGCAGAAAGCCGCCGCATCATCTAACCGGCTGACCGGGTATCGATGCCAGAATGGATGGCACTTGACACCGATCCAGCCGGCTGATTTAAGATGCTTTTCCATTGCCGCAATAGAATTTTCTTCTGTCGGATTGATGAAGATCCATCCGAGAAATTTATCCGGATGAGCCTTAATGGCCTTTTTAACCGTATTATTGTCAGGGAGTTTGTCAATATTATAGGTTTTTCCCAGAATAGAAAACTTACCGGATTTGGTGACCGTACTCTCATAGGCAATCAGGCCCAAACGGTGCCAGAATCCAGTGAGAAGGGAGCGGACAAAATGGGCCAGTTTTTCCGCAACCCCTTCCACATGAAAAGGATCCACCATCTGGGCAATCAGAGCGATTTTGTCAATCTGAAATTTCTCCATCTGATCGAGCAGATGATCCATGGATTCCATTCGTTCGTCCAGATGGTAATGCATGTCAATAATCATTTGTCACCTCCCAGGAAAAGTTAACCGATAAGTTTGCGGATAAGTTAAATCATTTACGATGATGGTCAGCAGGATTATCCCGAATAAATCCGCCTCCCGTCAGATGGTTAAGGCAAAATCCCAACACATCTCAATGGCAAGCCAGTGGGGGAGAAGCATGATTTCGCAGGCAGAATCCGATCCGAGTTTTTTTATACTATCGTTTAAGCGTTTTGAAAACAGGTTTGTTGCGGTCACAACAGTGGGGAGTGATCTCGGTCCATTTTCAAGACCGGAAGGTTTTTCTGAAAACCTGCAAAAGGCGGGATCTGAGCACACAAAATGCGTCCGGCAAGTTATGGGTCGCATGGAATAAACACTGCAAGAGCCTTGGATCAGAAGCGGGCAGAAAGGCCGATGGCCGGAGGATGAGGCAGGATGTTGGACACTGATAAAAGGGTCGCGTCCTGGCCGGGTATCATTCCATTCGTGCCACTGCCGTGTACGCAGCATGAGTCCGTTAATCTCTCCGGCCGAAAATTCGCGACGGATAAATTGTCCTAATGCATGCGCTTCCGCACGGTTGATCAGAATAAACTGTTTGCAGCATTCATCACAGCCGCGTTTACAGGTTGGAATAATGCCATTTCTGTTTCGGAGAAGAAGGAGTTCGCGGCCAGCCGCGTCATCTACTGAGTGATAAATATGGGAGACAAAGTCTTCTTCCGGCGTCTGGGGAATATATCTCTTAGAGTATTCTCGGCGTTTACTCAAACCGCTGTTGCTAACCTGGTCCATGCTATACCCCCCCTTGGCCGGATAGGGCCGCATTCGGAATTAAGGTTAAACCATGCACGATTCGCTGTGCCGCAAGATGGATTTTTTTGCTGCTAAGTTATAGCGGATTGTTGCATTTCTTTTGGTGTTGCACAAGATCAAATTATTTTTTCAATGTCAGATTTTTTTTCGAGGTCATCATATATCGGGTATTTACTCTTTCAGTAAAAAATGGAGAAAAGCCACACCGAAAACCAGCAGGTAAACGCCGAAATAAAAAGCAAGATTATCGGCAGAAAAAACTGAATTAACGTGCATCAAGGGTTTGACCGCAACAATATTGGTGCCCATAAAAAGAAGTAACGGGGCGCCAGCTGAAGAGACAAGTCGGTGCCTGAAAGTGATTTCCGGGTGGGACGATTTGATCAACAGGTTGATCACAATAAGACCAGAGAGAATTAGAGCCAATCCGGTACCAAAAAGCTCTAAAGACCCCTGAGAAGGATCATGCAGACAGTTTCCGTGAAGCGTACACAACCATGAACCATAGATAAATGCGGCGGCTGCCAGTATCGTAAAAAAATAGCTTTTAATCCGTTTCATTATTTTAGATCGATGGACGGTTAATTTCATATATTATTGTAATCCCGAAAATTGATTCTCTCCAAAGTCAGCCTTCATTTGAGCGGTATTGACTTCCATCGATGAAATCCTAGTTCGTCTGGCGGTCTGTTTTTTTAATGGGATTCTAATTTTCGGGCCTTTCTAAAGGTATATCCCATTTCTTCATATATTTCCATACGGATGTTCTGCTTTTTCCGATGCGGCGGGCAACTTCCGCTTTATTCCAGTCGCATTCCTGGAGAAGTCCGGTAAGCCGGGGCCGTGTAATTCTTTCACGGATAGGGGACGGCGACGCTTCAGGCTGGTTGACCATACCTGGCCGGTATTCCATCTGACGAATCTCCACCGGCAGTTCAAAAATGCTGATTTGATCGGTGGTGCACAATACAAACGCATGTTCAATAGCATTTTCAAGCTCGCGAACATTACCGGGCCATTGATAATCCATAAATACACGTAGGGCATCAGGTGATACACCCTTAACGGACTTACCGGTTTTTCGGTTGAATTGATTAATAAAATGTCGGATCAGGAGCGGAATGTCTTCCTTTCGGTTTCTTAGCGGGGGAATGTGAATCGGAAACACTTTCAGTCGGTAATACAGATCCTCGCGAAAAAGACCCTGTTCGACTAAGTTGTACAGGTCCTTATGCGTTGCCGCGATAATCCTTATATCCACCTGCCGTTTTATGGATTCTCCCACCCTTTCGATCTGTTTTTCCTGGATGGCGCGGAGCAGTTTCAACTGAATAAACGGACTGATGTCGCCGATTTCATCCAGAAAGATAGTTCCCCCGTCTGCCTCTTCAAAACGGCCTTTCCGGTCTCTATGGGCCCCGGTAAACGCACCCTTGATATGTCCGAAGAGTTCGCTTTCCAGCAGGGATTCAGCAAGGGCGCTGCAGTTGACGGTGACCAGAGGTTTCTGAAACCGGTCATGGTTATAGTGAATGGCGCCGGCGACCAGTTCTTTGCCGGTGCCGCTTTCGCCCTGAATGAGTATGGTCGCTTCACTGTTTGCCGCGGCCCTGATGGCCTTGTAAACCTCCTGCATGATATGGCTCTTGCCGATAAGGTTGTCGAAATGGTGGATTTCCAGCAGCTTGTACCGGGCTTCCTCCACTTTTTGACGGGCCAGGGTCAGCTCGGTCATGTCGGTGATGGTTTCCACGACCCCTATGACAAAACCGGTCTCATCTTTTACCAGTCGGGCATTTTTAATAACCGGTTTCAAATGACCGTTTTTGTGCATGAGTTTGCATTCCGTCGGGTTCATTTTGCCTTTTTTAAATATACCGCATTCCTCTGCAT
>JAHECJ010000369.1 GCA_024641805.1 Desulfococcus sp. | reverse complement strand
TAAAAAAAACCAACCCCTCTTTTACGGACCAGTTTGAGCTCCTTGAATTTCTTCCCGTCCAAGCCGGTGAGGAGGACATCACCGCTAAAGTCAATCGGCTTTCGGATCAGAAAATCTTTGAAATAGGAGTTGCCTGGCTGGAATGTATTGATTTTAAGGACGAAAATTACCAGTTCATTAATGATTATGCGGTATGGCATAGCAATTGTTAATGGATCCACCCATCAAAAACTGAGAGCTATTACTATGAAGCAAAATTTTGCTGTTATCTGTCTGGCCGTGAGCGTTTTACTTATCATCACCGGATGCTCGCGGGAAGCAAAAATAACAAAACTCAACGATATCGAAAAATTTGAATTCTATTCCAAGGGCCGGCTGGATAAAGTGCTGGTGGTTGGAAAACCGAGGATTGAAACAAGCCGAAAGGATTTTGAAGACTATTTTTCCAGAGCTCTCGAAAAGAGGGCGACGGATGCGGTTCCCAGTTATAAAATCATTCCGGATATTCAAGGCCTGAACAGGGAAAGTATCAAGGAAGCCGCGGTCAAAGTCCAGGCCGGCGCTGTTCTGGCGACGCGTGTGGTGGGCGTGGACAACAAAACTGTTGTTATGCCCCAACGCGCAAGTGTAGATATTTATACTACCGGCAGAGGAGGAACCGTTATGATGGGACCTTTCATTGAAGGCCCCTATGAGAAGGACGTAACCGTGGTCCGTCTTGAGACAGCCCTGTTTGAGACACAAACGGAAAAAATGTTATGGAAAGCAACCTCAAAAATCTTAAATCCTGATACAGTAAAGGAGGCCATCCGGGACTTTTCAATGGCTATTATAAAACAGCTGCAAATTGACGGCTATGTCAGGTGATCCAAACTGATCAGCCGATACCGGAACCCATTATATCCGCTGGCCGGGTTACACTATTTAGACTGATAGATCAAAATGGTTACCAAAACCTATCTTAAACATGGCTCTGCATCATAAAATTTTAAACTGAGACAATTGACTTCTCCATGATTCCACTTCACATGATACTTGAAATGATCGGATGAAATTCAATTTTAAAACTCTGCCGGTGAGGGATCAAGGCATGATCCTCGGATACATGGCATGGACGGCTGTTGTTGCCATAGCCTGGGGGATGTTTTTGATTTACCCCGCCGGTTCTGAAGCAGCGGAATATTTATTATTATTTTTTGGCCTGCCCTGCTCTTTACTGGTAAAGTTTTTATCGCCCGGCACCGCGGTCGTCATTCAACTCCTGCTGCTGTCCGTCTGCGGTTATGTTCAGTGGCCGGTCATCGGAATTCTAATCATCAAGTTTAAAAATTTTAACCCGGTTTGTAAAACACCACCCCCTCAACAAGCGGAAAGGAGCATTACCATGGGATATTCACAGCAGCGGTACAAAATTTTAAAACAAAAATACGCAGCCCAGGGCAACCTCGCCTACTATCTGGAACTTTTCGGCAATTTTCTGGCTGAACGGGAAGGCTACAAGCAATTGGACGGGATGGAAGCCATTTACTTTTATATAGTCCAAAAATACCACTGGATGCCCAAGGATGTCCGGTCAATGAATTTTGACGATATCCGGTTTTTACTGTCCGAAGAAATGGTGGACTGGACCGCGCCCCCGGAATCAAGAATCGAGTAAAAAATCCGGATCATAAAGGCCGGCTTTGGCTGAAATCCACAACATTTTTTACCGAACAGCCCAATGCACTAAATGCCAAAAACTCTTTTTGCATTTTCATACAAAAAGAGGGTTTCAATTTCATTGTCCAGGCTGAGGGCTGCCAGGTCTTCCAAACATTTTGCCGGGGTGATCATCGGGTAATTCGTCCCGAACATCACTTTTTTACGGCCGTTCGTCTTCATATATTCCACCAGTTCCGAGGGATAGCGTTTGGCCGTATATGCCGATGTATCGATATATACATTGGGATGTTTGGTGGCCACCGCGATCATCTCAGCGGTCCACGGATATCCGATATGTCCGCACACGATTTTCAGTTCCGGAAAATCAAGGGCCACCTGGTCGATATACGGAATGGGCCGTCCCGGTTCCGAAGGGCAAAGCGGCCCGGTGTGCCCGACCTGAAGGCAGACGGGAATGGATTGCTCAATGCATTCGGCAAAAACCGGATAATACCGGCGGTCGGTGGGCGGGAGGTTCCAGAACCACTGAACAATCCGCAGCCCTTTAAAGCCAAGTTCTCTGGTACAACGTCTCAGTTCCCGGACACCGTCCATGGGTTTATACAGGTCCACCGAACCGATCCCGACAAAGCGGCCGGGAAACCGACGGACCACAGCCGCCACTTCATCATTTGAGATCAGCGGACCCCGGGGTCCCCACCATCCGCAAATCAGACCTTTTTGCACACGCCCCTCATCCATGGCAGCGAGGGTAAATTCCACAGGAATCTCTTCCGTTACCCGGTCCATGCCCATCCACCGGCGCAAGGAAGCAAACATATCGTGATTGATAAAATCCAGATTGGGATGCTGCATCCAGACATCAATGACTTTCTTTTCCCGGTTCATGGGATCTCCTTTTTATTTAGTTTGCAGGCAAACATTCAAACACCTTTTTTCATGTGCAAACACCCTGTGTTATTATCAAGATTTGTATTCTAATTCAAAGTGAGATAAAATAAAAATATGAAAAAAATCCTTTTAATATCAGCAAACACGGAAACCATCAACATGCCGGTGCTGCCGCTGGGGCTTGCCTTTGTCAATGCGGCACTGAAGGCGCAGGGGTTTGAAACGGAAATGATCAACCTGATGGGCGCGCCGGACGCAAAAAAAGTGCTGGCGGACACCATCAAAGGATTTCAACCGGACGCCATCGGCATTTCCGTTCGCAATATAGACACCCAGGACATCAAAAAACCGGGATTCATGCTCGGTCCGGTCAAAGAGATGATTGCCTGGTGCCGTGAATTTTCCGAAGCAACGATTATCATCGGGGGCGCGGGTTACAGCATCTATCCTTCGGCGGCCCTCGATTACCTGGGTGCGGATATGGGAATCAAGGGTGAAGGCGAAACCGCGTTTCCCGAACTGCTGCGCAGAATTTCAACCGGTCGGCCCGTTTCAGATATACCCGGCCTCTACCTGCCGCATCACGGCGAGGTAGCCCCCCGGCAATGCATCCGGCAGACGGAGAACATCCATTTCCCGCTTCCCGGCGTTCACTTGCCCATCCCGGATTCAATAGAAAAACAAGACCTGTGGATACCGTTTCAAACCCGTCGGGGATGCCCCATGGATTGTTCCTACTGCTCCACCGGCTCCATTGAAGGAAGGCTCATACGGAAATTTTCCTTAAAACAGGCCATTGAAGCATTAGCCGCCTATGCGGCCGCCGGATTTCACAATTTTTTCTTTGCGGACAATACCTTCAATCTGCCCGCCTCCTATGCGGAATCCCTGTGTGACGGGATTATATCCGAAAACCTAAACATTCAATGGCGATGCATTTTATATCCTTCCAAAATCAATGAACGGCTGGTGCGCAAAATGGCCCTGGCCGGATGCCGGGAAGTGTCTTTGGGATTTGAAAGCGGCTCCGACGAAATTCTCAAACAGTTTAATAAACGGTTCAACACGTCGGATATTCGCAACACATCCGACATGCTCAAAAAACACGGAATAGCGCAACTGGGATTTCTGATGCTCGGCGGGCCCGGGGAAACCCGGGAGACGGTGATGCAAAGTCTTGACTTTATGGATTCGTTGAATCCGGATGCCATGAAGATTACCACCGGGATCCGGATTTATCCGAACACGCTGCTCGCGCGGACGGCCCGGAGAGAAGGCATCATCGAACCGGAC
>JAHECJ010000368.1 GCA_024641805.1 Desulfococcus sp. | reverse complement strand
AAACAGCTTGAAGAGGCGATTAAAGGCCTTGAACAGATGGCCCAGACAATGAAATCCATTACTTCCAGCTATAAAATTTAAGTAATCTTAAATCCTCTTGAGCGGATTGAATGAATAATCAGGATTTACAGAAGCAGCTCCTTGAAGCCTTCAAAACAGAGGCCGAAGAACGCATCGCGAGCATGTTTGAAAACCTTACGGAGCTGGAGAAATGCACTGACGCGGGCATCCGCGCCAAAATGCTCGAGGTCGTCTACCGTGAAGCACACAGCCTGAAAGGGGCGGCGCGTTCCGTTAACATTATCCCCGTTGAGACCCTTTGCCAGGCGATTGAAGGCTTGTTCAGCAAATTAAAAGACGGGAAAATTGATTTTACGCCGGATCTTTTTGACACGCTGCATGATGCGGTCGGCATCATTGAGAAGTATCTTTCCGCCCCTGAAGCGAAACGACCTGATTTTGAAGACACCATGGACGCGCTGACAGAAGCTTTTTCGATTTATCAGAAGACAGGAAAAGAACCCCCCGAAGAAGGGCCAAAGGATCAGTCCCACGGCGAGGCGCCGGTTAATGATAAAAGCAACCATCCCTCAGGAGGGCCCGACCCGGAGAAACTACCTCCTGCAAAAACAAAGGCGCCACCCGAATTGGAGCGACGCAGATCGGTTGAAGACAGGCGGAAATCAAGGTTTGCCAGGGATACTTCCGCCAAGGCCTGGCTGACCGATACAGTTCGCATATCCACTGCCAAACTGGACTCCCTTTTACTGAAAGCCGAAGAGCTGATCACGTTAAAGCAGATATTAGGTCAGCATCTCAAACAAATCAACATGACCAGTAACACCATCGGCAAGTGGAAAAAAATTTCCGAAAAATCCAAAAAAGAACTTCGGGAAATCAGGCTCCATATTCATGACAACAGTCTTTTGGATCGTTTTTTCCAGCTTTATGAACTGAACCATGATGAGATCATGGCAACCGCTTCCAGAATCAACGAACTGTCCATCTCTGTTGAACAAAGCAACCGGATTCTTGGGGGGATGGTTGATGACCTTCTGGAGGAAATGAAGAAGACATCCCTGCTCCCTTTTTCCACATTATTTTCTATCCTGCCGAGTATGGTTCGGGAAATCTCAAGGGATCTGGGAAAGGATGTTGACCTTGAAATTTCCGGAGGTGATATTGAAATTGACAAGCGGATTCTGGAAGGCCTTAAAGATCCGATCATTCACCTGATCCGCAACGCCATTGACCATGGCATCGAAACGCCGGATGCACGCAAACTGAAACAGAAATCACCCTGGGGCAAAATTCACATCGCTGTTTCCCAGCCGGAAAGCAATAAGGTGGCAATGACGATTGCTGACAACGGAAAAGGAATCGATGTTCAAACCATCCGTGAAAAAGCAACCACCGCCGGATTGCTGACCGCATCCCAGGCAGCGGAATTAACCGATGAGGAAACTTTCTCTCTCATCTTTCAATCCGGCATTTCCGCCAGTCCCTTGATTACTGAAATCTCCGGACGCGGTCTCGGGATGGCGATCGTTCAGGAACATATTGAAAATCTGAGCGGACTGATTTTTATTTCCTCTTCCCCCGGCGAAGGCACGACCTTTAAAATTGAACTGCCCGTTTCCCTTGCGACATTCCGGGGGGTGATTGTTTCAGCTTCCGGAAATGATTTTATTCTGCCCATCGCACATATTGATCACACTTTCCGGATTGAACCTAAGGACATTAAAACCGCTGAAAATAAATCCGTCATTTCCTTGAACGGTCAGGCGGTTTCACTGGTGGCCTTATCCGATATACTCGGCCTGTCGCCGCATCCGCTGCCCGACCGGAAAGCGGAAAAGTATACGATGCCGGTGGTCATTCTGGGAAGCGGGGATAAAACCATTGCGTGTATCGTTGATGCCGTCAGCACCGAACAGGATGTTCTGGTCAAAAGCCTTGGCAAGCAGCTGAAAAGAGTGCGCAACATCAGCGGCGCAACGATTCTTGGCAACGGTCAGGTCGTTCCGATATTAAATGTCAATGATCTGATATCCACCTCATCCGGAAAATCAATTTCCCCTGTCATGGCAAAAACCATTGACATGAAGCAAAAAAAGGCCCCAAAATCCATATTAATTGTGGAAGACTCTTTTACGTCCCGGACCCTGCTGAAAAACATCCTTGAATCTTCCGGCTATCTGGTGACGACCGCCATAGACGGCCAAGACGGTTTCCAACAGCTGAAGGCAGGAGAATTTGACGCAGTCATATCCGATGTTGAAATGCCGAAAATGAATGGATTTGAACTGACCCGGCAAATCCGCGATGATGAAGCGCTTGCCGAAAAACCCGTCGTCCTGGTGACAAGCCTTGATTCCCGCGAAGACCGTGAAAAAGGCGTTGACGCGGGTGCGAATGCCTATATCGTAAAAAGCAGCTTTGACCAGAGTAATCTGCTTGAGGTATTGGAAAGATTGGTGTAGTTTCAGTGTTTTCGGATTGAAACAGAATTGCCTCCGTCGTGCAAATACTTTGGATCATTTAAATATATCGAAAGGAATCAGTTAAAGGCCCATGAGAAAAGACTTTGAAGTAATGCTCGTTGAAGACAGCCGGACCCAGGCATTAAAATTCCAGCTAATGCTCGAAAGTCATGGTTATCACGTCACAGTCGCCCAGAACGGACTGGAAGCAATGAATATGCTTTTAAACAGCCAGACTTCAATCGTCATATCAGACTGGATCATGCCTGAAATGGATGGGGGTGAACTATGCCGCGCCATCCGGAAACATGATTTCGGCAATTATGTGTACATCATCCTTTTAACGGCAAAAGACTCTAAAAATGATATTATTGAAGGACTCGAAGCCGGCGCGGATGATTATCTGACCAAACCGGTGGATGACGCGGAATTGATCGCCCGGCTCACCACCGCCGAAAGGGTGATCCGCCTGGAGTCATCGCTCAAACAACGAAACAAGGAAATCGCCCTGCTTTCGATCACCGATCCGCTCACCCGAATATTCAACCGGGGCTATCTCAATGAAAACCTTCCCAAAGCGTTTAAGCGGGCCGTCCGCTATCGGCAGAACCTTTCGATCATCATCTGCGACATCGACCATTTTAAAACCGTCAACGACAAATACGGGCATCAGACCGGAGACATTGTCCTGAAATCTTTTGTGGATGAACTCAACAACTCGTTAAGAAAAGATCTGGACTGGATGGCACGATATGGGGGAGAAGAATTTCTTATCGTGCTGCCGGAAACTGATTTAAGCGGAGCAACCGCCGCTGCTGAAAGGTTCCGTCTCCGGATTGCTGAATTGGTGACCAATGCCGAAGGCAGGGATATTCAGATAACCGCCAGCTTCGGGATATCGGCCATCGACCACAACAATGATGACAAATCTTACCTGACCACCGAGGATTTGATTAAGGCGGCCGACCGGTGCCTTTATCAGGCCAAGGAGCGCGGACGGAACAAATGCGCCGGGACGGCGATATGATAAAAGTATTGATTGTTGATGATTCTTTAACCACCCGGGAATTCCTCAAACATATTATTGATTCGGATCCGGAGCTGCAGGTCGCCGGAGAGGCTAAAGACGGGAAAGAAGCCATTGAAAAGGCTGAATCCGTAAAACCGGATGTCATTATCATGGACATTCAAATGCCCGGCATGAACGGTTATGAGGCCACACGGGCCATCATGGAAAAATGCCCGGTGCCGATTATCATTCACAGCACACTGGTGGCCCCTAAACAAACCGAAAATATTTTTAAATCCATGCGCGTCGGTGCGGTTGCCGTCTCTCAGAAACCGCCCGGCCTGGGTCATCCGGAATCAAAAC
>JAHECJ010000367.1 GCA_024641805.1 Desulfococcus sp. | reverse complement strand
CCGATTTTAAGAACAGCGTAGTATGCGATGGCAAACTGGGGCATATTGGGCAGATGGATGGCAAATCGTTCCCCTTTTTCAATGCCCAGTCCGGCCAGTGCAGTGGCAAACCGATCCACGATGGTTTTTAATTCACCGTAGGTGAGCACCATTCCCCCAAAATGAATGGCGATCCGGTTGGGAACGCGTTCGGCGGTATTTTCGAGAAAGAAGTGGACGGGTTTATCCGGATAGTGGAGATTTTTTGGCCATTGTTTTGGCCAGGCCTTAAAATTTTTTGCCATACTGCCCCCTTTTTGTTGTGCTTCTGATATTGGTTAATGGAAATTAACAAACAATATAAAAAAGGTTTTACAACCTCGAATCAGATCTGACGGGTGAGTTCTGCCAAAAAGTTTTAATCATAAATATATCATATTTTTTTAAATTCGAATACTCTTAAAAAAAAATTATCATCATACTTAAGATTTTGAATTTTTATTTGAATTGTCATTTTCCCCCGTGGTATTAATATGTATAGACGTCTAAGTAAATCCACCCGGTTTTCTCGCCGAGTTGGTCTTTTCAGGAGGAATCCGGGCCAACCCAAGAACTCAGCAATGATGAGGAGGGCGTATGAAGACATCCAGAAGATCCATTGAAAAGATTGTCGATGAACAGGTCCTCCAGTGGAACCGATTCAACGTTGATAAAAAAGAGGCGCAGAGCAGCATCAGTGTTATAACCATTTCCAGGGAATCCGGAAGCGGGGGAACCATTCTGGCCGCGAAGCTGGCCAAAGAGTTGAATTTTGATCTGTTTCACCGGGAGGTTATCCAGGAAATGGCGGAAAGCGCCCATATCAGTACCCGAATTGTGGAAACGTTGGACGAAAAGGGGTTATCGGTACTCGAGGATTCCATCGCGGCCATGATCAGGGATCGCCACTTATGGCCGGACCAGTTCTTGAGACATCTCATGAAGGTGGTTGGCACCATCGGAAAACATGGCCGGGCAGTCATTGTGGGCCGGGGGGCGCAGTTTATTCTGCCCGATGATGAAAATCTTAAAGTCCGTGTGATTGCGCCGCTGGCCAAGCGAATCCGCAATGTCGCCCATGAACTGGATGTTGCGGAATCTGAAGCACAAAAAATGATCTTAAAGACAGATTCCGACCGGCGCTCATTTTCCCGAAAATATTTTTACTCGGATGTCACGGATCCGCTTCACTATGATCTGGTGATCAATACGGCCCGGCTGAGTATTGAAGCGGCCGTAAAAACGATTATAGCGGCCTTGAATCAGCTAAATGCCGGATGCTGAACCCATTTTCCCCGGGGATTCATTTTCGGATGAAAGGAGTATCGGCTACAGGTGGATGATGGGGCCGGGAGCAGACTGGGCGGCAACGCTTACATTAAGCTGAGTATCGGTTAAATGTTCGGTTACGACCCGCAAAGCCTTTTCAGGGGTATTGTTGGTTTCGCTCAAATGGGCAAGAATTACATGGGACATGCGGTCGTGCAGGATATCCATCAGCAGTTCCCGGGAAGACTCATTGGACAGGTGACCGGTCCGGCCTTTTACTCGCTGTTTGACTGGCCAGGGATAAGGGCCGTCTTCCAGCATCAGCACGTCATGATTGGCTTCAAGCACCAGACAACAGCAGTTTTTCAAATGCTCCCTGACCATGGCAGTGGCAATTCCCAGATCCGTTGCGATGCCGATTTTTCGGCCGTTGCATCCGATGGTAAATCCGGCGGGATCACTGGCATCGTGGGAAATTGAAAAAGGGCGGATATAGAGCTGGTTGATAGCAAATTCAGTGCCGCAAGTGAAATTGTTGATATGCTTGATGTTGCCGAGCTGCGCAGTCGCGGATTTAAATGTTTTGGATGAAATGTAAACCGGCAGATTATATCTTCTGGCCAGAATTCCCACCCCCTGGATGTGGTCCGAGTGCTCATGAGAAACGATGATGGCATCAATGTTTTTGGGATTCAGTTTTCTGGATTTCATGCGTCGTTCAATTTCAACGCCGGATAGCCCGGCATCCACCAGGACGGACGTTTCCCCGTTGGATATATAAATTGAATTGCCGCGACTCCCGCTGGCCAGCATGCATATTTGCATCATATTTGAAGTATTCAGTCTGTTTTGGAAAAAAGGATGTAGGCTTTAGTAAATTTTAATTTTCTTTATGATTCGTTCATTTACAAGACGGAAGGGGTGATGCTGTAGTTAGGCTTACCGCGAACCCCTTATAACGCCGTAAATGGACGAATCATAAAGAAAAATCTACCGCGATTCCCGGATAACGCATTAAATGAACGAATCATGAAGAAAAACTATATGCCGGTGTGGCCGAAGCCCCCACTGTTGCGGTCTGAATCATCCAGCGTTTCAACGACTTCAAATCGCGCCTGGAAGACCTTATTGATGATCATCTGCGCGATCCGGTCCCCCCGGTTGATGATATAAGGTGTTTTGCCAAAATTAATCAGCGCGATTTTCACTTCACCGCGATAATCCGCATCAATGGTTCCGGGGGAATTGATAATACCGATGCCGTGTTTGACCGCCAGGCCGCTTCGGGGACGGATTTGTGCTTCAAAACCAATGGGAAGAGAAATGGCAAAGCCCGAAGGGACCAGAATGATCTCTCCGGGTTTTAGCGCAGTCGGTTGTTCAACCGCTGCGCAAATATCCATTCCTGCTGAATGCGGGGTCATATATCGGGGAAGGGGAATATCCGCGTCCTGCCCGGGTCGTACCCGGCAGCATTTAATAACAGTGGCGTCAGGCATCAACAAACGTTCCGAGAATATGGCAGGTTAATCTTGTTCCGGTTTTTTTTCGTCTGTTAAAAGGGCCTTGCGGCTCAGTTTGATTTTACCGTCCCGGGAGACATCCAGCACTTTGACTTTAATGATGTCGCCTTCCTTAACAACATCCGTAACCTGCTTGACACGATAATTGGCAAGTTCTGAAATATGAACCAGTCCATCGGTTTTTGGTTTGATTTGAACAAACGCGCCAAAATCGGTTATTTTAACCACTTTGCCTTCATATACAGCGCCGACTTCCGGATCCATGCCGATATCCTGGACAATTTGCACGGCCCGGTCGCCTTCTTCCTTGCTGACGGCGGCAATTTTTACAATACCATTATCATTGATTTCAATCCGGGTATTGGTTTCGCTCTGGATCGACCGGATCATTTTGCCGCCAGGCCCGATCACATCGCCGATACGCTCCGGATTAATTTGGATGGCATATACATTCGGGGCATAGGGGGACATCTCATCCCGATGAGCGCTGATGGCTTCCTGCATTTTTCTCAGAATGTGCAGCCGGCCTTGCTTGGCCTGTTCAAGCGCTTTTTCCATGATGTCTCTGGAAAGTTCAAGAATTTTAATGTCCATCTGGAGGGCGGTAATCCCTTCAGCGGTTCCGGCAACTTTGAAATCCATATCCCCGGTATGGTCTTCATCCCCGAGGATATCAGACAGCACAACGGTTGTTTCTCCATCGGTGACCAGCCCCATGGCAATCCCTGAAACCGGCGCTTTAATGGGAACCCCTCCATCCATCAGGGCCATGGAAGCTGAGCATACGGTGCCCATGGATGATGAACCGTTGGATTCCAGGACTTCAGATACGATCCGGATGGTATAATCAAAATCTTCTTTGGCGGGCAAAACTTTTTCAATCGCCCGCCTGGCCAGTGTCCCATGACCGACATCCCTTCGGCTCGGGCCGCCGGGACGTCGGACTTCACCGACGGAAAACGGCGGGAAATTATAATGGAGCATGAAGGATCTGTTTTCTTCCCCGTTTAAGGTCTCGATGCGTTGCTCATCCGGGCCGGAGCCAAGTGTCAACA
>JAHECJ010000366.1 GCA_024641805.1 Desulfococcus sp. | reverse complement strand
ATTCCTCAGGATTTGTGCGCCTTGAACTTGGTGTTTTTTAAAAAAGTCATCGAAAAATTGTATGAAAATATTTAATTATAACCAAAAAATCGCTGCGATTTTTCGGGATAAGCCGGAACTGGTGATTGATTTCCCGGAGTGGATGCTTTCCGAACGTCAGATGGACATCTACCGGCAAATGGAAAATCTGGCGATTGTTGAAATCGCAGGCAGGGACAGTGTGGCTGCGGCGGTTAAAAGTGTTGATGAAAATGCATTTACGGACCTGCTGCCGGTGTATGCGTATACCGGGACGGAATACGGTGCCTGGCGCAGTGTGGAGCAGGCGGTAAGACGTCTTTCCGACCGACTGCCCCAGGTAAAAATTCATCCGCTGCTTGTGGTCGGTTCCCCTGATTTCTGGCGGGCGTTAAACGGCCGTTATATGTCTGATCTGATTTCAAGATATCATTTTATTTCCCCATGCCCGGGGTGTCATCTGTATTTGCATGGTATCCGGATCCCTTTGGCAAAAAAACTGGGCAACCTGCCCATCATTTCCGGGGAGCGGGAACTGCACAATGGCCAGGTGAAGATCAATCAAACCGGCGAGGCATTGGATTTTTATATTGATTTTGCTGACCGGTTTAATATCAGGTTATTGTTCCCCCTGCGCAGCATTGAACAAAGTAAAGACATTGAACATATACTTCAGATTCACTGGGAAAGAGACAAGGAACAGCTTGAATGTACGTTTTCAGGGAATTACCGCCTGCGTGACGGGTCTGTCGGCCCTTCATTGAAAGATGTGACCCGGTTTTTTGAAAATTTTGCCGGACCGGCAGCAAAAGAGATTATAGCGGACTACACAAAAGGCAACGTGCCGGATTCCATGGGGATTGCACGGCGTATCCTGAAATGAAACCAGCCAGGGTTTAAACTCCATTCTGATAAATGCACGAAAACTATTATGTATACCCACGATTATTCAATCAACCGGCCCAAACTGGTGACACCGAACCTGATCACCGATCCTGAAAAGATGAAGCAGTTTGCTGCTGATAATGGGTTTGACGGCATAGACTGGTCTTTTGACCTGAGCCATTTGCCGGCAACGCCTGTTGAAGAATCCCGATGGGTGCGTCGCCAGGAATTGCTAAAACCCTTTGAAGTTCGCTACCACTGCCCGTTTTTGCAAGTCGATATCGGACATGAAGATGAAGATATCCAGGCGCCTGCAATGGATATTTTCCGACGAATGATTCGCCTGGTTTCAAAAGCCAGAAGAAAATATCTTTCAATACATGTGGGGCTCGGACACAACACAACAAAAAATCTTTCGTGGGAGTCGTCCATCGGGAATTTAAGCAAACTGGTCCGGTTCGGCAGTGAATCCGGTGTGATTGTCTGTCTTGAAAACCTGATCTGGGGATGGAGCAGCAAACCCAATCTCTTTGAAAAAATGGTTCGCAGAAGCGGTGCCGGTGTGACTTTTGACTTTGGTCACGCATATTCATGCGAATCCATTGAAAGTCAGACCTATGCGATCAAGGATTTTGTCACACCCCATGCAGACCGGGTCGTCAATGCCCATATTTACCACAATGAAGTCTCGGGGGTGGGGCATTTCCCGCCGGAGCGTCTTGAGGACATCAAAGGCCGGCTGGATCTTTTAAAAAGGACGCCATGTCTCTGGTGGGTGCTTGAATTAAAAAATGTCGATGATCTTTTAAAGACCAAAGTCATTGTGGAAGAGTATTTGAAAAGGGAAAAAGAAGGCATGGGGAAATAATGAAAATCATCTTAGTCCTGCTCGACGGTGTCGGAGACCGCTCCTACGAGGTGCTCAATTATCAGACGCCCCTTGAAGCAGCAAAAACTCCGAATATGGACCGGCTGGCGGCAATGGGCAGCACCGGCATGTTCCATGCGTCGACCCCCGGTGAATGTCTGCCCAGTGAAATGGCCCATTACCTGCTGTTCGGGTATGACCGGGAACATTTTCCCGGACGAGGGCTCCTGGAAGCTGTGGGCGAGGGGGTGCCTTTTGCGGATTCTGATGTTTTGGCTTTGGCGCATTTTTCCGGGGTCCGGCAGAAAAACGGCATTTTTTTGCTGGATCGGGGCCGGGATCAGGTTGCCGGGACAAAAGAGGACCTGGCGAAACTGTTTCAGGCGGTTAACTCCTTTGAAGCCGGCGGCATCCGTTTCAAACTGCATCAGACCCGTCGAAACGACGGAATTATCGTCATCAGCGGCAAAGTTTCGCCGTATATTTCAGACTCCGACCCGATCACCCTCGGGAAACTGATCGGGAGCGTGCTGCCGCTGCAACATAATCCTGAACCGGATCGGGCCAAAAAGACCGCAGATGCATTAAACGGGTATCTGTCCTATTGTCATCATCGATTATCCGCTAATCAGGCGCTATGCGAAAAAGCCAATTTCCTGGTAACCCAGCGATGCGGCCGGCGGGTTGCTTTGAAACCCTTTGCGGATGTCTGGGGCCTGAAACCCATGATGATCGCTTCCGGATCAGTTTACGGCGGGCTGGCCCATGAACTGGGGTTTGATTTTGTATGCGCGGATGACGGGGAAAATCCCGGCCAGGATCTCAAAGAGCGCATCCGGCTGGCATTGAATGATCCGGAACATGATTTTTTTCATGTGCACACCAAGGTGCCGGATGAAATTTCCCATAAAGGGACGCCCATTTTAAAAAAAGAGGCGCTGGAGGCATTAGACTGCGGCATGGGGGAACTCGTTGATACAATGGAAAAGAGAAAAGATGTCATGGTGATTGTGACCGGCGACCATTCCACACCGAGTGATTCAAGCCTGATCCATTCCGGAGAAACCGTGCCGGTGGCCATTGCCGGCCCGAACGTCCGGCGGGATCCGGTGAAGGTGTTTAATGAAATCAGTGCGGCCACCGGATGCCTTGGACTTTTGAGGGGGCGGGAGCTGATGCAGATGACCTTAAATTTTGCCGATCGTTCGGTACTGGCCACCCATCAACTCGGGGATACAGTAACAGCTTTTATTCCGGATAAATACCCGCCGTTTATTCTGATTGAAGAATTATAACAATTGTAAAAATTGTTTATGTTTCCGGGGCTCTATTTTTTATTCGAGAAGCTTAGCGGTTCTTTTAAAATATTTTCACCACAGAGATCACAGAGAGCATTGAGAAGAAAAGAATAGTTCAACAGTTTTTCTCTGTGTCCTCAGTGGGCTCTGTGGTTAAGTTCTTTCAATTATAGGATCTAAAAATATGCTGATTTATGCGGTAGCTGACATTCATGGGGACCCTGAACGACTTCAACGGATCCATTCGGTTGTATCGTCTTATCATCCGGACGTGCTGGTGGGAGCCGGAGATGTCATCAGTTATTTCCGGCCGGAACCGGTTTTTGAAAAATTAAATTCGATGAATGTGCCCGTGCTTATGGTTCGCGGCAATTCCGATCCCGGTTATATTGAAAAATATTTTGGAAACTTTTCAAATCTCACGTCACTCCATCTAAATCGGGTGACGGTTGAATCAATCCCGTTCACCGGCCTGTCCGGGACCATCCCCCTCCCGTTTCGCAACAGGGTGCGGCTTTTCGAAAAAAATCTGGGGAACAAAGTATCTCCGTTGATCGATTCTCAAACCGTATTCGTCGTACACACGCCACCCTGGGGCAGCCTGGACCAGGTTATGGGACGATTCCATTCCGGCTCCAAAATGGTCCGCAAGCTGATTGAAGAAAAGCATCCCCGTTTATTGATCTGCGGGCATATCCATGAAGCCGCCGGTATTGAAAAAATCGGACAAACCACCATCGTCAATTGCAGCCTTCCCAAAACCGGAAAGGGGATGATGATTGAAATCGGGCAGAAGGATAAAACTAAAATA
>JAHECJ010000365.1 GCA_024641805.1 Desulfococcus sp. | reverse complement strand
ATGCATGAATTGTTTGACTTCGGTCTTAAACTGGTGGGTTTCTTTCTTTTGTTCCATCTCGACTCCTTAATTTTTATTTTCAATATATTTTGGATTATATCAGGCTGGATAGATTTTTTTATATAATGGGTGCGATTTTCAATTTGTCAACCCCCTAAAATGGTTCCTGCAGGTGACTTTTGAGCATTAGAATCGGGTAAGCGCGGAGATTTTTTTAAATTGTCTTTCCCCGGGCGTGGTCAGGTGTTAATATCTTAAAATAATTATCAGGACTTATCGTTGCAGGCAGGGAATAGGTGTATTTTTTATTAATCGGTATCAGAGGTTGATTTTTCTGCTATGTTTATCCTTTTTGAAAATTTAACCCAAAAACAGGCAGACCTGTGCGCTCTGATTCTGTCGTCATCGGGATTGTCCTATCGGATTCAAAAAATCAGGACCGGATGGAATGTATGGGTTGATGCATCCCATTACAACCGGGCGCTTGAGTCAGTAGAGCTGTATTTTCGTGAGAATAGAAATGCCCGTCCGGAATTCGGCGAGAAAAATATCGAGATCCGGAAAGACACAATTATTTCAGGTATTATCGTATCCATTATTATTTTGTTATGGTATATACTGGCTCAAAACGCAGATGACGCGAAAGAGATTGTCAACCGGTTCGGCGCATCGGCGGTAAAGATACTTGACGGCGAATATTACCGCTCGGTAACGGCGTTAATGCTTCACAAAGACGAAGTTCATCTTGCAGGCAACATGACCGGTCTTTTTATTTTCGGAACCGCCGTCTGTTCGGTAACCGGCTGGGGGATCGGATGGCTGATGGTTCTGGTCAGCGGGATGGCCGGTAATATGATAAACGCATTTATGTATGAAAGCGCCCATGTTTCAATCGGCGCTTCAACAGCTGTTTTCGGAGCAATCGGAATATTGGCCGGTTACCAGGGGAGTCAAATTAAAAGGAACTCAAGACCACTGAAATCCGCATGGGTGCCCATGGCATGCGGATTGGCGCTTTTGGGACTGCTCGGCTCCGGGGGCGTTGAAGTAGATATCATGGCGCATTTGTTTGGTTTTTTTTGTGGAATTTTGCTGGGAATTTTATATGTTCTGGCGATTAAAAAAAAACCTGGAAAATTTTTTCAATGGGCGTCAGCAGCCGCGGCCATGGGTATCGTTTTTTATGCATGGTCGGCGGGGTAAACGATATCGAATGTGACGTCGGCGCTTCCGGCAGCGGGCATTTTGGGGGAGCACAAGATGAGAAAACAGGAACGGATTGGCTGATGGTGCGATGGTGAATTAAAATTATCATTAATATAAAACACAAATGAACAGGGATTGAGAATGAAGAATATCGCGGCGCTGCTGTTTGAAGCGAACATATTGAAAAATATTCCCCGCGCGGGGTATCATTTTCTCGGGGCTGGAAAAGAATCAGTGGCGGAACATTCGTTTAGCGCCACGTTCATCGCTTATGTCATGTCGATGATGGAACCTGATGTTGATTCACTTCGACTGATATCTATGTGTCTGGTTCATGATTTGCCGGAAGCCAGAATCGGAGACCAGAATTATGTACAGAAGAAATATGTGACTGTGGATGAGGAAAAGGCGGTGGCGGATGCCACCCGGCACCTGCCATTCGGAGCGTCTCTGGCCGATTTGATTCGGGAATTTAACGCCCAGGAAACCGATGAATCAAAGATGGCATATGATGCGGATCAGCTGTCATTTATCCTGGATTTGAAATCGATTTCCGACATCGGCCATAAAAGCCCTGATCAATGGCTTCCGGTGGTGCAGCAGCGCTTGAAAACAGAGACTGGAAGACGTCTGGCAGAAGAAATCATGTCGACCACATGGGATGCCTGGTGGATGGACGGGTATGAAGAGTAAGGGATTTAAGGTGAATAAATGGTCCTGCTTTGAAAAACGGCAGGCCATAAATAATATTGCTTTTTGGATAAAATGGCGATAATCAAAAAATTTTTCATTTTTTAAGAAAGTTTTCACGCCTGAATATTAAAATTTTTAAATGTCGGAATCAAACAGGCAGAGAGTTTCAATCATGCAACTTCAGCTAAGAGAACTTGCAGCAGCTTTAAATATTACCCCCGGCACGCTTGAGCGGTGGATCCGGCAGGGCAGAATCCCGGTGCGTAAAAAGGAAAACGACTGTATTTTCAGCCTGGCATCATTGCAGAAATGGGCGGAAGCCAATAATCTGACATACATAACGCCGGGGGGTGAAGCAAAACAGGCGCCGCCCGATGAAATGGATACCCTGGGTGCGGCCATGGAGCGCGGCGGCGTGTTTTACGGTATCGAAGGGGAAACAGTCGCGGATGTCATCCGGTCGGGCGTGAGTCGCATCGTTTTTTTTGAAACGGAAGGACAGAGAGAATCCCTTTACGGGAGCCTGCTGGCAAGAGAAGAATTGATGTCCACCGGCATCGGAAAGGGTGTGGCAATCCCCCATCCACGGACGCCTCTGGATTATGGTGAAATTCCAGCTTTCATTACGACCTGTTTTTTAAAAAAACCGGTGGATTTCAACGCAGTGGACCGGCAGCCGGTTTTTGTGTTATTTCTTCTCATCTGTCCGTCTTCAAAGCGTCATCTCCATTTGCTGGCCAGGCTGTCTTTTTGCCTGAGGGATCAAGAGTTTATAAAATTTTTAAATCATCTGCCAGAGCCAGCGGCATTTTTTGAGAAAATCGACGAACTGGATCAACGGTTTGATGCGCCTTAAAAATCATCGTTATTACAGATAATTAATATTTTGAAGAATTTGTTGTGAAATTTATTCGAGGTTTAAATATATGGCGGTATCCATCGCGATTGATGTATTTTCGTTTTGATGATCGCCTGCTCCTGATCAGCATCGGCGCACTGGTCGGATCCTGCAGCGGCTTGGCGGCTCTTGCGTTGAATCGCGGATTGATTGCCATGTTTGAACTTTTCGCGCATTACCGGCATTTATGGTGGGCGTTTATTATGCCGGGTGTCGGAGCGGCACTGTCCTCCCTGTTTCTTGAAAAACTCATGAAAGAAGGCGCAGGACATGGCGTTCCGGAGGTGATATACAGCGTTTCCCGTTATGGCGGGCTGATGCGTTTCCGGTCCAGTTTTTCACGCCTGATATCAAGCTGTCTGACAATCGGCAGCGGAGGATCAGCCGGCCCTGAAGCACCGGTGGTTATGAGCGGCGCGGCCATTGGCTCGAATATTGCTCAATTTTTTTCTTTAAATGACCGGCAGCGGGTCGCACTTGTCGGCTGCGGCACAGCCGGTGCGCTGGCTGCTATTTTTAATGCGCCGATTGCCGGACTGGTTTTTACCATTGAAGTGATTATCGGTGAGTGGTCTGCCTTGAATATTGTACCGATAGCCGTTGCCTCTGTCTTCGGCGCCCAGGTATGCCGGATTCTGCGGGGTAACCAGATTGCCTTCACGCATTTGCAATTTAATGTTGACACCGCCGACACCGTTGTATGCATCGGACTGGCAGTGGCCACTGCAATTGTTTCCATCATGTTGACACGCGCATTGAGAATATCTCACCGTGTTTCCCATCAGATTGAGTTCCCGGCATGGATGAAAGCGGCCATTGGCGGGTGCGCGGTCGGACTCATCGGATTTTTTTTGCCGGATGTGCTTGGTGAAGGATACCATTCAATTCAGACAATGGTTGAAGGCCAGTTTCCCAGTGGTCTGCTGATTGTGGCGCTTTTGGTGTTTGCAAAAATTATCGCAACGTCCTTTTCCCTCGGGTGGGGAGGCTCCGGCGGCATATTCGCTCCTTGTCTGGTGATCGGCAGTTTTACCGGTCTGATGTATCACCGTTTTATTGAAATTATGTGGCCCGGAATCGCATGG
>JAHECJ010000364.1 GCA_024641805.1 Desulfococcus sp. | reverse complement strand
GCCCAACTGCCCAATATCAAAGATGTTCGATTTAAAGAGGAAGTTCAGTATAAAAGGCTCACAGATCAGGCAATGTGAATGGGCAAATGGATGCGCGACGATACCGGCATCCCATGACCAAAACGGGATTGAGCAGATTATTTATTTTTTTTCCCCACCGGACTGAAAAACGCCCAGCCTTTCTGTGGTTTATTATCTATATGGCCCTCAATGCCCGCATATCCAAACCACTTTTCAACCCCCAGCAGGTTTGCGGTCTGATCCTTCTTAAATGCGCGAATATCTAAGTTTACATTTCTGTCCTTGCTTTTTACTGACACATGAACGGGATATTTCTTCCCTTTATTTCCGATTTGTGCCCATTCAAGGACCGAATACTCAAAGGATGTAATTTTTTGCACTTTTCCATCCGGATCGGATATCAGCATGTAAAATTCCGGCTTCTTTGACGAATCCTCTTCTAAGGGAGGAATATCGTTAATCATAATGTCGTACCCCGAATCCAGGTGAGCAACTACAACGTCCGAGGCTTCATGAATCTTGTCTCCCCAGTAATGCTGAAAATGCCCCTGTCCGGACGTGCATAAATCATATCCGCCATCCAAAGACGCTTCGATATTCATTCGGGGGTACAAGTACCAGTCAAATCTTTTTTTCTCCGGATCACGCTGGCAAATCTGGTCACAGTCAAGGGTATCTTTTTCCGGAAAAAGCGTCAGCGTTGCACAAAAATTTTTAAAACTGACGTATGCCAGGAAGTTATTTTTTTGGGGATTGTAGAGAAAAAAACTGTCCTCGTATTTTTCATTCAAACTTTTTTCGCAATGGGTGACTTTTTCAAAAGGGGGCAAAAATATGTTATTTTCATAAGTGTATTCACCCGTAGACGTGTCCAGCCAGAAAATATGCGCAAAATTTCCTCTCAGAAAATAAAGGCTTCCGGAACAGAAAAACATTCCAACATAAAGTGCCCCTTCTTTTTCGGGCAAATCCATTTTGGTATAAAATGCCCAGGTTTCAATTTTTTCATTATGTTTACCCAGCGGATAATCATTTGTCATTGAATATGAAGGTCTGAGACTTAAAAAAATAATCAGGATTAACCATGCCAGACACCTGCCGCCAGATGCCCAGACTCGCAAACAGCCGCTACGTTT
Organism: Desulfococcus sp.; assembly: GCA_024641805.1. GTDB lineage: Bacteria > Desulfobacterota > Desulfobacteria > Desulfobacterales > Desulfosalsimonadaceae > SURF-3. The sequence continues at coordinate 2,727 of JAHECJ010000364.1, read as the reverse complement.
TTGTTTCATAATCCTCTTTCCCGATCAGCATCACACCTATTTGAATTTTTCGTATTCATAAAGATATCAGGCGTCAAGTGTCAGGTCCAGTCGCAAAAATTTATGATTTTTTGTTCATTTTATTGATGATGCATTGCTGCAATTCCGTCAGGTCAATGGATGTAAATTTAATACCCACACCATTTTCGGCCGCATGAACGGTCTCACCAATGGCTTTGACGGAAAGATCGGAAGAGCCGGATGCCGGGTCAAAGTTAATTATGATTTCCGCTTTTAATGAAACCGGAACGGGTTCCAGAGTTTTTAAAAACATGCCACCAGTGGAAAGATTATCGACAATCCCTGTAATCGTCATGGTCTTTCGAGAACCGGTGCTGAATGGGTCATCCACCCTTATTGTCGCTTCCGTATCCTGCCAGACTTTTTTACGCGAAGTTTTCCGATTGTTTTCATCATTCATAATCCGCCTCATCAATTGTTTCAAACGCAATTAATCCAAATTCTTCTAAAATCCGAAATTTTCCATTCAATCCTTTTTTTACATATATTAATTTGATATCCTGAGCAATCCATTATAACAAATTTTCACCGCATGCCCTATGATGATTACAACTCATCTTACCCGATCGTTGTAAAACGTTATCATTGCTTTAAAAATTAATTTCTAATACGAAATACCATATTCGTATCTCCGCATAAACATTTCTATCAGATGGCCGCATCAAAATCGAAACTTTTTAAAACAAACACGGAATCGGAAATGAACAAAAAATGGATCGGCATAATTTTTTTCATAATTATTACTTTGCAATATGGATGTTCGGGGAAGCATCTGAACGTTCAGGACAATGAAAATTTAGCGCTTTGTTCGTGTTTCCCCCTGCCGAACTGTGTCTCAAGCAATGCCTGGCTGTTTTACAATAATGTCGCGCCATTTGAACTGACGATTGCAAAAGAAGACGCCTGGCCCATCGTCAAACAGACCATTTCTGATATGCCGAGAACAAAAATCGTGGAAGAAGATTCCGTTTATATTCACGCCAAATGCTACAGCCGGGTATTTCGATTTGTCGACAACCTGGAGCTTCTGCTGATTCCGGATAAAAATATGATTTCTGTTCGGTCCTCGTCAAGCATCGCAATTTTCGACTTCGGCGTTAATTACTGGCGGGTCCATACCCTTCGGAATCAATTAATTGAAAAAGGACTGATCAAAGGATAAAAAAAACCATCATAGGCAGTTGCACAACCAACGGTTTGGGTGTTGATGACGGGTTCACCAGTTTTACTTTTCAATTTTTCAAATGTTGTATATGATAAGCCTCAATTTTTTAGGGAAATTCTTTTTAAGTAAAATATAAAATCGCTGTAGATGACACGGAGATTTGCCATGACCATTAAAGACAACGCCGCTGGGGCCAAAAACGCCTCCATTCAGCTGGCAGCCGTGCCGGCCGACACAAAAAATAACGCATTGAAAGCCATTGCCCGGGCATTGGAAGAAAAAAAAGATCAAATCATTTCAGCAAACCAGGCGGATCTGGAAAATGCGGCAAAAGACAGATTATCGGAACCGCTTTTAAAACGCCTTAAATTCCAGGAAGATAAAATCAAGGAAGCGATTGAAGGCTTAAACAGCGTGATTGCTCTGGATGATCCCGTGGGAGTGACATGCAACGCGCTGGAGCTTGACAAGGGACTGGAACTTTTCAAGGTGAGCAGCCCTATCGGCGTTATCGGGATTGTATTTGAATCCAGACCCGATGCCCTGGTGCAGATTTCGTCTTTATGCCTGAAAAGCGGAAATGCCGTGATGATGAAAGGCGGCAGCGAAGCCGCCAACACCAACCGCACTTTGGCGGATATCATCACCAACGCCAGCGTTGCGGCCGGAATTCCGGAAGGCTGGCTGACACTGCTGGAAGCCCGTTCCGATGTCGCGGAAATGCTGTCCCTGGATAAATTTATCGACCTGATTATTCCCCGGGGAAGCAACGAGTTTGTCCGCTACATTATGGACAGCACCAATATTCCCGTGCTGGGGCATGCCGACGGCATCTGCCATTTGTATATCGACAAGCTGGCCGACATGGATATGGCCATCAACATCGCAGTGGACAGCAAATGCCAGTACGTGGCGGTTTGCAACGCAGTGGAAACCATTCTGGTGCATAAGGATATTGCTGAAAAAATCCTGCCGAAGCTGAAAACCGCCCTTGAACAAAAAGGGGTCGAGATCAGGGGATGCAAAAATACCTTAAAAATAATTGATGTCAAACCCGCCACGGAAGAAGACTGGCAAACGGAATATCTGGACCTGATTGTATCCGTCAAGATTGTCGACACAATGGATGCTGCCATTAACCACATCAATGCATACGGTTCCGGTCACACGGATGTGATAGTCTCCAAAGACAAAAAAAGGGGTATCAAGTTCATGGATTATGTGGATTCGGCGGATGTGTTTCAGAATTGCAGCAGCCGGTTTGCCGACGGGTTTCGGTTCGGCTTAGGGGCGGAAGTCGGCATCAGCACCAACAAAATCCACGCTCGCGGACCGGTCGGACTTGAGGGGCTGATGATCTACAAGTGGCGGCTTGTGGGAAACGGGCATGTGGTCGCGGATTATTCCGGATCAAATGCCAAACCCTTTACCCATCGCCCGCTTGATAAGAAATTCGGAGAATAAACATTTCACTTTGACGATGAGAAACAAACAGGGCAGCG
>JAHECJ010000363.1 GCA_024641805.1 Desulfococcus sp. | reverse complement strand
GGTTAAATTCCCGATAGGAATCCGATCCTTTCGCTTTCACAAAAAGCTCAAAGCAGGTTTGTTCCCAAAGGCGGTTTTTTCGGGACGGTTTATCTGCCGGAACCGGGATTTTTATCAGGTCAAGGGACCCGGAAAGGGTGTAGGTGATGATCAGCATGTGTGGATCCCGTTTGATTCTACCGGAAACGCTGAAGGCGGGTAACGGGTTTGTGCATGTAAATGGATAAAGTTTAAAAGATCGGATACTCATTTTACTTTTTTCCGTATCGAATAACAGACTGTGTTAAAATGTAATTACTGTTTATGAGATATATCCGCGAAGCCCCTAAATCAACAGGTAATTGATTTATTCTTTCTAATCGCTTTTCTTCTTAAATCTTTTCGTCCGGCCTAAAATTTTTAGGGGTGTTTAAGACTGTATTTTGATCTGTTTGGCGCATGTGCGTTGTAATCGAATGTAAAACAGATTATAAAATTTTACATGGAAAAGAAAATAATTAAGCAAAAGATAAAAAATCATTACCGGCAGGCAAACCTTGAAGTAAATATCAAGGCGGCATTTGAAAATGTTGGGCTTAAGATCAGCGATTATACAGATACCGAATCGCTGGACGAATTCCATGTCCGCGGACGACAGGCTTCACGGGAGCTGGCACGACTGGCGGATTTGAAAAAAGGGATGCGGGTGCTGGATTTGGGCTGCGGGATCGGCGGGGCGGCCCGGATGCTTGCCGCCGAATTTGGATGTGTTGTGACAGGCATTGATCTGGTGGAGGAATACTGTCAGACGGCCGCCATGATAACTGAACAAACCGGTCTCTCGCATATGGTCGGATTTCAGATAGGGGACATGACGGCGCTATCATTTGATGATCAATCCTTTGATGCCGCCTGGACGCTCCATACCATCATGAACATTAAAGATAAAACGAACTTGTTTAACGATATTTTTCGCATCCTCCAGTCCGGTGGTCTGTTCGCATTCTATGAGATCTGTTCCGGATCCAATTTCCCGCCGCATTTTCCTGTACCCTGGGCAACGGATGCTTCCATGAATTTTTTGCTCCGTCCGGATGATTTTCGCCTGTGTTTAATGAAAAGGGGATTCGTGGAACTTCAATGGCAGGACGCCTCAGAAGCATCGATAGCATGGTTTAAGTCTATGACAGGGTCCCGTAGGGACTCAGAGATGAAGACGGAAAAACGGGTGCCGGAAGCAAAGAAAAAGCGCCCGGGTATTTCGATGCTCATGGGAAAAAACGCGGCCGAAAAATCCCATAATGTGTTTCGAAATTTAACCGAGGACCGGATCCGGACAATCTTTGGGGTGTTCCGGAAACCGGAAAAGGTTTGATTAAAAATGTGGACATGGAGCATTCATCGTAGGATTGCGAATAAGGTATTTTGTTCATTCAAAAAAACGGCAGAGCGAAGTGAATTCCATTATTTGGATGTTCAATGTTCGGTGGCTGATGTTCATTTTTTCTTTTTCCACTTATATTTTTTTATGGGGATTATGATGGGGCTGAGTGGAAACAGGCAATAGTGCTTCCAGTCCGCCCCGCTGCCCCTGAATACCATATTTTTCATAATCTGCCGGGTGGTTTGCCATGACGGAATGATCCATTTTTTGTCTCCGGGTTTCTGATTGGTCAAAGCCGGATTTTCATAATGGGCTTTTAAGAAATTTAAGACATGGGTCAGGTCCACACGATGCGCTGTTCCGTCAAGGGAACGGTAACAGATCCTGCCGTCCGGATTGATGATAAATATGGCTGGTCGCGCAATACCGCCGTGTTCAAAAGGGTTGACCAGGCCGTATAATTGAATGACATTTTTATCCACATCACAAAGCAGGTCGAACGGCAGCATCATTTCAGAAGCCACTGCCTGGGACTGTTTCGGAGTATCAACGGATATAGCATAGGCCCGGGTTTTATATTTTATAATATCGATATAATGTCTTTTGATTTCCGCCAACTGGCGAATGCAAAACGGTCACCAGTGTCCGCGGTAAAAGATGAGCATAACATTGTGCGTGTTTTTTAAAGCGGACTTGAGTTGGAACTGTTCCTCGCTGGCGGTGAGCACCTTAAAGTCCGGCGCCATGTCATCGATGTCGGGGATGTTGCGGTTCATCTGTCATATCCTTTTCCGTTCGGTGAATTCCGATAGAATTTATTGAATAATTAATGATTTGACTGTAGTATAATATAATTTTTTTTACAAGCAGTCTGTTCAGTTCGTCGCATATTAAGATTCAGAAAGAGATTTTATAAGATCTTTATTCGAACAGGATAAAACCGTTGATCTGATCCCCGAATAGCGGTTTTAAATCGATATGTCTTTATTCCTTTTTTTTAAAGTATAACTATTTTGAGGCGTACCGAGATGACTATTGAAATTGAAAAAAACGACCGTGTTTTTACCATTATTATCAACCGTCCGGAGGCGCGTAATGCAATTGACAGGCCGAGTGCCAATCAGCTGGTTGAAGCATTCAGGGGATTTGAAGCCGATGATGATTCGGATGTTGCGGTTCTTTATGGGGCAGGCGGCAATTTTTGCGCCGGGGCAGATCTGAAAGCAATTACTGATCTCCAAAGAATCCTTCGGCTCGAAGAAACCGGAGATGCCCCTTTAGGCCCTTCCCGGATGTGTTTGAACAAACCGGTGATTGCAGCCGTATCTGGGTTTGCGGTGGCCGGAGGGGTAGAACTGGCCCTTTTCTGTGATCTGAGAGTCGTGGAAAAAAGCGCGGTGTTCGGCGTTTTCTGCCGTCGATGGGGCGTGCCTTTAATTGACGGCGGCACGGTTCGTCTGCCGCGCATGATCGGGTTAAGCCGGGCCCTGGATCTGATCCTGACAGGTCGTCCGGTCCATTCTGAAGAGGCGCTGGCCATGGGGCTGGCCAACCGGGTGGTGGCCGACGGAACCAGCCGGTTGGAAGCGGAGAAGCTGGCAAGACAGTTGTCCCGGTTTCCCCAGGTCTGTCTTCGAAATGACCGGTTAAGCGCATATGAACAGTTCTCAATGCCTTTTAATGAAGCAATGGTCAACGAGTTTCACCATGGAGTGAAATCAATTAACAGCCCGGAACTGATGGATGGCCTGGAAAGATTCGGAAAAGGGGTGGGTCGGCATGGATCATTTGATGATATGGCTTCCTAAAAAGACAAAATTCAGTGTTGCGCTGCATCCTTCGTCACTGCGGAGTAGCAGGCTACGCCTCATTTCGCAGAATTTGCGCGCTTCGAATTTGACCTTTTTTCTTTGCCATCAAATCAACTATTTCAGTATCCTCAAAAATAGAAGGACAACATAAACGGATGAATATTCAGAGTGCTTTCGGGTTTATTTTTTTTGTGTTGATCGCCTGGTGTTTCAGTGAAAACAAACGCCATTTTCCGGTTCGGATTGTTATTGTCGGGATGACCGGCCAACTGGTTCTTGGAATTTGTCTTTTAAAATTTCCGGTTGTGGCCCATGGATTTATTTATTTAAATCGGGCCGTCATCGCACTGCAGGAATCCACCGCTGCCGGGACGACTTTTGTGTTTGGGTTTATCGGCGGGGGGGCAGCCCCCTATGATGTGAAATTTCCGCAGGCTACTTTTATACTGGCGTTTCAGGCGCTGCCGCTGGTTCTTGTCGTCAGTGCATTATCTGCGGTCCTTTTCTATTGGGGAATCCTGCCAAAGATTGTTAAAGGGTTTTCCTGGCTGCTGGAAAAATCCATGAAACTGGGCGGTGCTGAAGGCCTGGGGGTGTCAGCAAATGTTTTCGTGGGCATGGTGGAAGCCCCGCTGCTGGTCCGGCCCTATGTGCGGCAAATGACAAAAAGCGAGCTGTTTACCCTTATGACCAGCGGCATGGCGACAATCGCC
>JAHECJ010000362.1 GCA_024641805.1 Desulfococcus sp. | reverse complement strand
TTTATTTGACAAAAATATATAATTTATTTTAAATAAAATATAAAAGGAAACGTCATGATTAACGGATTATTTACGAGCATAGCAAAATTAGGCATTAAGATGAGGATTTACCGGGCGGTTCAAATCGCGGACAGCGACGCCGGAGTGCTTAAAGACCGCGAAATTCTGATTCTTGAACTGCTTAAAACACAAGGCGCCATGAGCATGACGGATCTGTGGCAGTTTTTCCCGGGAGTAAAACAAAGCACGCTTTCGACAGACATCAAAAAGCTCAGAACGGAACTGGATTTAATTGACATGAAAGTGGATAAAAATGACATGCGAATCCACTTGATTGAGTTGTCAGGCAAAGGGCTTGAAAAGATTAATGAAATTAAATCTCAACGGGCAAAGTCATATATACCTCTTGCAGAAGCGATCGGCACTGATCCGGATGAAATTGCATTACTGAATAAAGTGGTCTCACGGGCGATTGATCTGGTGGACCAGGAAATCAAAAAGTTTGCTGAATCCAAAAGATAATTGACGCTGCCGGTTTTAATGATGAATTTATGGGTACGGATTAAACCAGGAACAAAAAATACAAGGTTAAAAGGCATCCAGTGATAAGGAGGCAAAAAATGAAAAAAATATTAATATTAACAATTGCTGCTATTTTTATTGTGTCTTTGTCCGTGCCGTCTGCCTATGCCGGTTCAAAACAGCGGTATCGCTGGCAGGGTGTCGCCATTGGTTTGGGCGCCGCCATTCTGGGACATGCAATAATCAACAGCGACCGGTATGATGCACCGCCGGAACGCGTTGTCGTGGTGGATCGGGATTATCACTGCAATCGTTATTCAAATTATCCCCCGCGGGGGCATTGGGAAGTCAGAAAAATCTGGGTTGAGCCGGTCTGTGAAAGAGTATGGAATCCGGCGCATTATAACGAGTATCACCGATGGGTTCCCGGGCAATACATAATTTTAGAAAGCGAGCCGGGCTACTGGGCTCAGGAAAGGGTTTGGGTGGGCTGCCGTTAAATCAAAACCGATTAATTTTATTACGTATTCACGATTTTCAGGACATGGCGGCATGTTGGCTTGTATTCTGAGAACCCGGTAACATTTTATGAAGTTAGAGTTATCCGTCCGGGACTCTGCCCGGGACTGATGGTGGAAAGCTCTGCCTTTCTTGCAACTCTTAAGTTTTTTGCCGATCCGCGCACAGGCGTGCGAATTAAGTAGTTTGATATTTCTTAAAATTCTTCCAACCCCTTCTTCGATGAAACCGTAAAAAGTCAGATTTCGGCGTGAAGTATAAAAGTTCGCCAATCCTATCTTTATAAATTCAAAGCAATTGATAGATGCCTTTGAATCATATCGCATAATCCGATTAAAAATTGTTGACATCCTATTGATTTCCAGCCGCGTTTCAGATAGCTTGGTTTGAAATTTCCACGGATTCAATTGTTACAAAAACGCACACTATTTTTTAACGGGTTTTTCAAAAAATCCGGCAGGCAATCAGATGACGCCGCATATTGTTATTCTCGATGATGAACCGATCACGCTTAAACAGCTTCGGCGAATACTTGAAAAAGACGGATATCAGGTCTCGGCCTTTTCCAATCCGCAGCGGGCGCTTCAGCATATTGAGCAGGCCCCATGCCACCTCCTGATCAGCGATGTCCGGATGCCGACCATGGACGGGTTCGAAGTGATGACCCGGGTCAAAGCACGTTTCCCGGACACGGAAGTGATTCTGATTACCGGTTATGCGTCTTTAGACGGTGCGGTGGAGGCCACGAAGGAAGGGGCTTTTTATTACCTTGAAAAACCGTTTACACCGGATCAGGTCAGGGATCGGGTGAAGCAGGCCCTGAAACTCAATCGAGACAGAAAAATAGCGGCCATGCATACATCAGCCGGTGAGCGGGATTTCCAGGCTACGGTGATCATCGGGGAAAGCAGCAAAATCAGGGAAATCGTGTCCATTATCCAGCAGATCGGGCCTACTGACTGCAATGTGATGATCACCGGTGATTCCGGAAGCGGAAAAGAACTGGTGGCGCGGGCGATTCACGCGGCCAGCAAACGCGCCGATGGTCCGTTCATGGGATTTAACTGCGGTGCGCTGAGTGAAACGTTAATCGATAATGAACTTTTCGGGCATGAAAAAGGCGCTTTCACCGGTGCTGAAAGTCAGAGCACCGGATTGTTGGAAGCAGCATGCGGCGGCACTCTTTTTCTCGATGAAATCGGAGAAATGCCGCATGCCATGCAGGTGAAGCTCCTTCGGGTACTCCAGGAAGGTGAGCTGATCAGGGTCGGCGGCAGTCGCCCCGTTCCCATTGATGTCCGCATTGTTTCCGCGACAGCCGTGGACGTGAAGGCGGCAGTGAACGGGGGGGCGTTTCGCAAGGACCTGTATTTCCGGATCAATGTCGTGAATATCAAGCTGCCCGGCTTAAGCGAACGAAAAGAAGACATCCCGCTGCTGGCCTGCCATATCCTCAGTCGATTGAACCGTCGGGGCGGCAAAGACATCAAAGCCATATCCCAGAGGGCTATGGCCCTGCTGCGCAATTATGCCTTTCCGGGAAATGTTCGGGAGCTCGAAAACATTCTTGAACGGGCGGTGGCGGTCTGCCAGGGCGACGTGATCCGTGCCTGTGATCTGCCTCCGGACCTGATCGAGTTTGAACTCCAGGCCTACAAACCGCCGGATGAACAATTTATGACCCTGGCCGAACTGGAACAGGACTATATCTCTCATTTGCTCAAAATAACCGGTGGGTTACGAACTAAAACTGCTGAAATTTTAGGTATTGACCGTGCTTCCCTGTGGCGGAAAATGAAAAAGTACGACCTGAGATAGTCTTTTTGCAACACATACGTTCGGTTTCGCAACAAAATAATCCTTTCCATCTGCCCATGCCAATCTTTAGGTCTTAAGATTGATCTCGTTGCATTTTGAAACATTCCTACCTGTACGTCGAATTTTGACAATTATAAATATCCCATAAATTTAATAGCTTAAAAATATTCTCCGCCTTGGCAGATATTTTGCAGACAAAGCCTGCCAGGAGGCGGAATATGTTCCGTAATATTTTACTTGTTTTTGAAAAAGAAGAGATCTTACCGGAAGCGCTGGTCTATGTTCGGGAATTTGCCCTGCGCATCGACGCCAGGGTCACGTTGTTGATGATTGTGCCCATGTCGTTTGAGGGACGGACTGTCATCGGGCCCAAAAGAAACACCATCCGGAATATTGAAATCCGATCGGGAAAGCTCTTATCCGACTGCCTTCAGACCTTTATCCAGGAAGGAATTGAAGTGAATTCCGCACTCAAAATCGGGGACCCCGCCCAGGAACTGATGAAATTTTTAGCAGACCGGCCGCCGTTTCAGTCCATCGTCTGGGGCAGCGGACATGAATTGCCGGACAAGGGCAGGGGCGCGCAGCGCCACTGGATATCGCGGGTTGTCGGCAGTCTGGAATGTCCTTTGCTGACCGTCAGCAAAAGAGAAGAGCAATGAGGGAAGGGAAGTCTCATTGGGCGAATTTCCGCAAGCTGGCTGCCGGATATTCGAAACAGGGAATGGGTGACTTTAAAGTTTTGCCGGTAAAAATGTAAAATCTGCGATTAAAATAAAAACAACAGTATTTGACATATAAATTCTAAAGCGGAGAGAATATGGAACCTTTGACACTTGATATGATCCTGGTAATGTCCATGATCGGGCTGGCCATCTTCCTTTTTATCGTTGAGTGGGTGAGGGTGGACGTGGTCGCGATTTTAATGATGGTCAGTCTGCCGCTGCTTCATCTCGTGACGCCCAAAGAAGCATTTGTCGGTCTGAGCAGTAATGCCGTGGTCTCCATCATCGCGGTGATCATCATCG
>JAHECJ010000361.1 GCA_024641805.1 Desulfococcus sp. | reverse complement strand
CAGTTTAATCCCTTTTTCCTTCCATATTTCAAAGATGCTGTTCTGCATTTCCAGCAGGTAACACGACTTTCCAAGGAATACATCCTCGCCGATAATCCGGCTACCGTTGTAACTGAAATGCCAGTCCTTGGCTTTTTCATAATTTGATTCGTTCCAGGCACCATTGGTCGGGCAGCGGTATGCTTTTTTTTCATCCGGAAAGTAATGATAATCATTTGCGCCATCGGCGTTGTAAATGTAGACATAGCGTTTTCCGTCCCGGACAAGGTCTTCGCGAAACCGGTAAAACGGCCGACCGTTTCTTTCAAACTGGAAATACATCCGCTTTGCGAGCAGTCCGTGGATCCTGTAATCCTGGGCATATGAATTTATTTTTCGCGCTTTTGACTCGAGTTCCGCAATGTTCATCGTCTGGGAACGGGAAACGGATTTCTCTGTTCCCGCACACCCGGCCATGGCAAGCAGGAGAATTAAAATCATTGCAGATTGTTTTTTTACCCATTGTTTTTTCATCGCTGCTTTCCTGCCCTGATGATCATTTGGAACCCCTCCTCATTCTCCCGGTAATGAATCATAATATCAAAATATTTTCCATATCACAATCGCATGGAGTTTCATTGCCTGCCATTTTTATCCCTTACGTAAAATATCGCCGGCCGGAAATCCTGTTGAAACTTTCCGGCCGATGGATTAATTGAAATAAAAATGTACTGCCTTTATCAACACAACAGACGAATTCAATGACTGACAAAACTCCTTACATAGAAGTCGCTGTCACCCTTCCGGTATTTAATACTTATACCTATGCCGTCCCGGAACCGATGCAGGAAATCATCGCGCCGGGCAAACGGGTGCTTGTGCCTTTCGGAAAGCGGAAAATTACCGGCTACGTACTGGGAAACGCTAAAAATTCAGACATTACGGGCATCAAAGAGATTATCGAAATCCTGGACGAAATTCCGTTGTTTCCTTCGTCAATGATTCCTTTTTTCAAATGGCTGTCCGATTATTACATCCACCCATTGGGGGAAGTTATCAAGGAGGCGCTGCCCGGCGGAATCAATTTAAATGAATGCATTTCTGTTCACATAACGGAATGCGGCGCACAGTGGCTGGATCAAAACAAGGCAACGACGCTTGAAAATGAAATATTATGCTTCCTGTCCTCCGACGCCTGCCGACTGACGGATTTAAGTAAAAAACTCTGCCGGGAAATTCCCGGGTCCATGATTTCACGGATGGAACGAAACGGCCTGATCTGCCGTAAACGGGAAATTCAAAAACCGGTCACCCGCCAGAAAACCGAGCGGTATGTTGCCTGCCTGCCATCTAGGATGCCGGATATAACACTTTCAGGGCCCAAACAAAAAATTCTTGAATCAGCCTCGGAATACGGGAAAATTTCCGTCGCCGAATTAAAAAAAATCGTGCCTACCGCGGCCAGCCATATTCGGAAACTGGAAGAGGATGGGCTGATCTCTGTTTTCGACGAACCTGTCTACCGTGATCCGTTTGGAGAATCCGTTTCCCCGGACCACCCGCCAAAGCTGACACTGGATCAGCAGCATGTGGTGTCAAATGTTGTGAAAAATCTGGGAAACGGCTTTGAAACTTTCCTGCTGGCCGGCGTCACCGGAAGCGGCAAGACGGAAGTGTATATGCATATTGCGGCGGAAGCGATTCAAAAAAATCTGTCCGTGCTGGTGCTGGTTCCTGAAATCGCCCTGGTTTCGGAAATTGAGCGGCGCTTTCGCGCCCGGTTCGGCGAATGCGTGGCAGTTCTTCACAGCGGCCTGTCCGCCGGCGAGCGCCTGGATCAATGGATCCGCATCAGCAACCGGCAATGCCCCGTTGTCATCGGCGCACGCTCCGCTTTATTTGCGCCCCTCACGGACATCGGCCTGATCGTTGTAGACGAAGAACATGACACCTCTTACAAACAGGAAAGCCGGTTCCGCTATAATGCCCGGGATATGGCCATCATCAGGGCCAGACTGGAAGGCGCCATCGCCCTGCTGGGCTCCGCCACCCCTTCCATCCAGTCGGTGCATAATATCACGAACAAAAAATTTAATGAACTGAGCCTGCAGAACCGGGTATTTTTACAGGACATGCCGGACATTCATGTGGTGGATCTCAGAAAGCATAAAGACTTCCGGGGAACCCGACGTTTTATTACCGTTGACCTGCATAAAGCCATCACAGAGACCCTGGACCGGAAGGAGCAGGTGCTGCTCTTTTTAAACCGGCGGGGTTTTGCCAGTTACCCGGTCTGCGCAGCCTGCGGGGAAGCGATCAAATGCAGATACTGCGATATCACCCTCACCCTTCACCAGAAAGCAGGTGCCTATAAATGCCATTTGTGCGGCTATTCGCTGCCGTCGACGGCCGCATGCGGCAACTGCGGATCAACCAGTATTAAACGGTTGGGAATGGGCACTGAAAAAATTGAATCCACTGTCAAAGGATTGTTCCCCGAGGCCCGGGTGGCAAGAATGGACCGGGACACCGTGTCCCAAAAAGGCTCACTGGTCAAGCTGTTAAAAGGTCTTCGAAACCATGAAATCGACATCCTGATCGGCACTCAGATGGTGGCCAAGGGCCATGATTTTCCCAACATTACCCTGGTCGGGATCATCTGCGCCGACCTGTCACTCAGCTTTCCGGATTTCCGGGCCGGGGAGCTCACATTCCAGGTGCTGGCCCAGGTCGCCGGACGGGCCGGGCGTGGAAGTCGCCCGGGACGCGTGATTCTCCAAACCTACAACCCGGATCACTTCAGCATCAGTGCCGCCACCGAACATGATTTCATGAAGTTCTACAACCAGGAAATTGCGTTTCGAAAAGCCTTTAAATATCCCCCTTTTTCACGGATAATCCAACTCAAAATTTCCGGTCGGGACCGGGAAAAAACGCGTGATCAGACTGCCGAGATCGGCAGAATGTGTGACAGGCTTAAAAAAGAGAACACCGATTTCCAGCAGTGGATTGATATTTTAGGTCCCATTGAAGCGCCCCTCTCAAAGGTAGCCAACCGCTACCGCTGGCAGGTGCTGGTTAAATCCGAAAGCGTGGATCTGCTACACCGGTTTGTGAGATCACTGATATTTGAAAACGGACTGCATCTGTCCGGGAGTCCGGTGAAGGTTGCGGTGGACGTGGATCCGTTTTTCATGATGTGATAGCTGCGTAAAAAATTCAACTTCTGTGTTGTGCTCGTGACTCGTCACTCAATGTACTATTCGTACGCCTCACTTCTCAGCACTCGCACGCCTTGAATTTGAACATTTTACATTGCCATAATTGTTTACCTTGGTTCTCAAGCATTCGTATGCTCGGCTTTTTTTCCGGTCTGCCCTTGTCTTTAATCCAAATATTGTTTTAATAACCTGTTCGGGATGAACGATTAAATACCTTTTAAATAAAATCATCCAGACCGAACACCCTTAATATCCCTGAAATAAGGCGGGTGAAGCCCAAACGGCATTTTGTCAGTATTCTCTGATAAAAAATTTGCCGTCGGTAGAGTAAATGATTGATGATGTATTCTTCGGTCTCGTCATAGATCTCTTTGCCGATCCGGAGAAACGTCAGCATGGCCATATCGATTTCTGCCTCTTTTTAATTAAATATCAAAATGTCAGGCTTTGCCTGCTTTTCTTAATGCCAGCGTCACATTGGCCAAAAAAATCAAAAGCGCACCGATCCATCCGGCAATTTCCAGGGGCGGGTCTAACGCTATCCAGGGGCCTAAAATGGCGGCCATGAGAATCCGTGAAGAAGATAGGATCGCGCCTTCCACGGCCGTAACATAGCGATATCCGATGGTCAGCAGATACTGACCGGCCACCCCGAACACCGCGCACAGGAACAAATACTTAAATTCCAG
>JAHECJ010000360.1 GCA_024641805.1 Desulfococcus sp. | reverse complement strand
TAAGATGCCGGATTTGTTTTGTCGGCTGCTTTATGAAAAGAAACGGCTATGCTACTTAAAATCAACTAATTTAATTATATACATCTGAAATGACCTATTTGCAGATTCTGGCATGAGCTTTGGCATCGTACAAAAATCACCCGGGCAAATAAGGTCTGTTTCGCTTACAAAGGAGGGAAGCCTCATGATTGTTGCAGAAAGAAAACCTTTTGATGAAATCAAGGGATTGATTCAAGGCTACAAAAAAGTTCTGATCGTCGGTTGCGGGACCTGTGTCGCGGTCTGCCTGACCGGCGGCGAAAAAGAAGTCGGGGTTTTGAGCGCTGAACTTAAACTCAGCAGTAAATCAGAATCCGCACCGGCATCATTCGGCGAAGCCACGGTTCAGCGGCAGTGCGATTTTGAATTTTTGGATCAGATTCAGGACATTGTGGGCGAATATGATGCCCTGCTTTCCATGGCTTGCGGCGCCGGTATTCAGTTCTTAGCCGAACGTTACCCGGAAATCCCGGTCCTGCCGGCGGTTGATACGGTATTTATCGGTGTCAACAAGGATGTCGGATGGTATGAAGAACGGTGCAAAGCCTGCGGCAGCTGCGCTCTTGGCATGACCGGCGGGATCTGCCCCGTCACTATGTGCGCCAAAAGCCTGTTTAACGGCCCTTGCGGCGGTACAAACAAAGGGAGCTGCGAAATTCACAATGATCAGCCATGCGCCTGGTATATGATTTATGAAAGACTCTCAAAGCAGGGACGCCTGGAAAACATCATGAAAATTTGTCCGGCAAATGACTGGCGGAACCAGAAACCCCAGACATTGATTCAGCCGGGATATGAGGAACGAAAAGCCTCAGCAGAATAATCATTTATTATCACAACTTTTTATATACTGTCTTTATCGATCCGGTTATCCATACCCCATCGATAATCAAAGAATTTTAAGAAGAGGAACAGATTATGAAATCAGGAAGCACACTTGAAAAGATATTAACAGCCGGCCAATTTGCTTTCACGGGCGAACTGGGCCCCCCCCGCGGTTCAAATGTCGAAGCGATCAAAAAAAAGGCGCTGCCGCTGAAAGGCATGGTGGATGCGGTGAATATCACTGACAACCAGACGGCCGTTGTGCGGATGTCAAGCTGGGCGGCTTCTTTATTTGCCATTTCCGAAGGACTGGAGCCCAATTATCAGATGGTATGCCGGGACCGAAACCGGCTGGCCATGCAGGGGGATGTACTCGGTGCGTCCGCCCACGGCATCAAAAACATGCTGTGTCTGTCCGGTGACCACCAGCAGTTTGGGGATCATCCCCAGTCCAAAGGTGTTTTTGATATCGATTCGATGCAATTAATCAACATGGTCAAAAACATGAGGGATGAAGGAAAATTTTTAAACGGGCAGGAAATCGATGTGCCGCCCAAAATATTTATCGGCGCGGCCGCAAACCCTTTTGCGGAACCCTTTGAATGGCGGATTTATCGCCTGGCCAAAAAAATCCAGGCCGGTGCGGATTTTATCCAGACCCAGTGCGTTTTCAATATGGAAAAAATGAGAGAATGGGTCAAACGGGCCAATGACATGGGATTAACAGAGAAGATTTATATCCTTGCCGGCGTCACCCCCATGAAAAGTCTTGGTATGGCACGATATATGAAATCAAAAGTGCCGGGCATGGACGTACCGGATCACATTATCGACCGCCTTAAAGGGGTGGATAAGAAAAACCAGGCAGACGAAGGCATCAAAATTGCCTGTGAACAGATTGCCGAGTTCAAGGAAATGAAAGGGATTGCCGGCGTCCACCTGATGCCTATCGAATGGGAGCACAAGGTTCCCGAAATTGCCGAGCGGGCTGGCATGCTCCCGAGACCGCAGGTTTAATAACATTCCTGTTTGACTGACGATCTTGCAGCATACGCAATAAAAACCACTAAGGAGTGTTAAATATATGGAACCGAAACATGTCATGATCATCGGCGGAGGTATCGCCGGGATGACAGCTGCCTGGGAGCTTGCCGAATCAGGATTGCGAGTGGATCTTGTTGAAAAAAGCGGCTTTCTGGGAGGTCATGCCATCCAGTACACCTGCAAAGCGACATCCGAATGTCTGCAGTGCGGTGCGTGTTCCGTGGAAAAAATGCTGAAAAATGTCGTGGAAAACGACAGCATCCATGTTCATTTATCCACTGAAATAGAAAATATTGAAAAGAATACCACCTATTCAATCACGATAAAAAAAAGCGCTGCATTCATTGATGCGGCCAAATGCACCAATTGCGGAATCTGCTTTGAAAAATTGAAAGACAAGGGAATCATCGCCAGGGGATACTCCAAAAACAACATCCCCCTGTATGCAATAAACAATGAAAAACTCTGCGGCAATGAGGACTCATTAAAGGATATCTGCCCGGAAGTCGCCATATCGTTAAATGATGCACCGTCCTCTAAGGTCCTGAACGCCGACGCCGTTATCGTTGCCACGGGTTTTAATCCGTTTGACGCCGGCAGAAAAGCCACCTACGGATACGCGAAATTTCCCAATGTCATCAGCGGCCTGGATCTTGAGAGGATTAAACGCCAAAAGGGTTTTCTGGCAAGACCGTCAGACGGCAAAGCTGCACAGAAAATCGCGTTTATCCAGTGTGTCGGCAGCCGGGATGAAAATCTGGGGAATTTATGGTGTTCCCAGATCTGCTGCCCATACGCCCTGAGAACGGCGGAATCTTTGAAGCACAAAAATCCTGATCTGGATATCACCGTATTTTACATGGATATTCAAAATACAGGCAAGAGTTTCCCCGCATTTTACGAAACCTGCAAAAATGACATCCGGTTTATCCGGAGCATTCCGGTCGACATTTTCCCGGTGGAAAATGACAACCTGAATATGCGCCTTTTTGATGAAATCCACGGCGCTCCTGAAATGGAAGCGTTTGACCTGGTCGTCCTCTCCATCGGCATCATGCCGAATCCGGAAAACAAAAAACTTTCCGAGCAAACGGGTATCGGCCTTGATGCGGACGGTTTTTTCAAAAACGCCGACGAACTCAATAAAACCGAAATCGCCAATAAAGGGATCTTTATTGCCGGCACCGCACAGGGACCGAAAAATATTGCGGCCTCAATGGCGCACGCCGGTCAGGCCGCCAGCTGCGTCCTGCAATATCTGGGGGTGACCAAATGAATACGAAACAGCAAAAGGATATGGAAAAAATAAAACTGGTCACCGATATCATTGTCATTGGTGGCGGTTACACCGGCCTGAAGGCGGCTTCGCAACTTTCAGAATCGGGGTATAAAGTAATCCTGGCCCAACCGGAAGATGAGAGCACTGAAAAAACGCATTTCCCTTTACTCGGATGTCCGGTTGAAACAATGGATACGCTGAAAGCCCTCGAAAATAAAATACAGGCGAACAATAAAATTGAAATTTTATCCGGGGCCTCGCTGATCAATGCCACCGGTATGCCCGGCGACTTTACCTTACGCTTTTCATCAAAAGGCAAGCTGGTCAAAAAAAGAGCCGGCGCAGTCGTTATTGCTTCAGATCTTTCAATAACACCCTTAAATCAGATCTACGGCCTTAAAGCTTCCTCAAATGTTCTGTCTTTGTCCGAATTTGAAAGCTTGATGGCGGATGCCAGCCAGCGAAAAGCCACCCTGAGCGGCGGTAAAACAGTCGCCTTTCTCGTGGGTTTTGCCCAGGAGGGGAATCCGCTGTTAATGAAACGGGTGTTAAACAGCGTGTCTGAACTTGTCGGCATGAATGACTGCAGCGCGTATGTTTATGTGAATAATATCAAAGTCGCGGATGACGGACTGGAAAGACTCTACAAGCAGTGCAGAGACAGCGGCGCGATTTATTTCAAGCTTCAGCAAGCACCGTCGATTACCCAGGAA
>JAHECJ010000359.1 GCA_024641805.1 Desulfococcus sp. | reverse complement strand
CGTGGAATTCTACGCGCTCGGAATTGTGGTGCATTCGGCGATGCTTCTCTGCATGCTGGCATTACCATTGACCGCCGCCAAAGAGGCACTGTTTAAAATCGGTATTCCGGTCATGATCATATTCCCGGTCGGAACGGCCCTGTTGGGCCAGTTGATGCTGAACCGACAAAAGCGGAAAAAAGCGGAAATTGAACTGATCCAGATTAAGAGTTTTACAGAGAACTCTTTAAATGCCCAAATTGATACCTTTTTTGTTCTGGATCCAGACAGCGGAAAGGCCATATGGTGGAACCGGGCGTTTAATGAAGTAAGCGGATATTCGGATGAAGAAATCGCCGCGATGAAAGCGCCGGATTCCTATTACAGCGATGAAGACATTAAGAAAGCCGTTGCAGGTATTGAGGAAGTGTTTCAAAAGGGCAAAGCAACGGTTGAAATGTCCCTGATCACTAAAAACGGCAACACCATTCCCACCGAATATTCAGTTTCGTCAATCATCAGTAATGATCAAAAAAGACTTTATCTTGTTACAATTGGCCGTGATATTTCCGAGCGAAAAAAAGCGGAATCCGCCCTCAAAGCGAGTGAAGCCCGATTCCGGGCAATCACATCAACGGCAGTGGATTCCATATTCTGTAAAGATGAGAACCGGCGGTATACGTTTGTCAATCATTCAATGGCCAGGTTGCTCGGATGCCGTGAAGAAGAATTGATCGGAAAAACACCCGAAGAAGTATTTAATACTGATTCCGCGGCAATCATTAAAGAAGTGGATGACCGGACGTTTCATGGGCAAAGGGTGAATGAAATCAGATCCCTTAAATTTAATGGCCGGGAATTTACATTCAATACGATACAGGTACCCCTGGAAATTAAAGATGGAAAGATCATAAGCATCAGTGGCATTGTACGTGATATTTCGGATATCATCACCGCACAGAATGAGAAGATAAAACTGGAAATCCAGCTTCGCCAGTCCCAGAAACTGGAGTCCATGGGCATTTTTTCCGGGGGGATCGCCCACGATTTTAATAATCTTCTTTACGTGATCACCGGCAATACGGAGCTTTTGTTTAAGAATGCCCAACCTGACGACCGGGAGCTGTTGAATTATATCCTGAGCGCTGCCCAAAGAGGATCGGACCTGGTGAAACAGCTCCTGACTTTCAGCCGCAAGTCAGAGACAAATCTGCAAACCGTGTATCTGAATAATGAAATCAGAAGAGTTCATAAAATGCTCGAGCGGGTCATTCCCAAAATGATCGAAATCAAACTGGATCTTGCAGATGATTTATATACGGTGGATGCCGACCCGGGCCAGATCGAACAGGTATTGATGAATTTGTCTCTCAATGCAAGGGATGCCATGTCCGGCGACGGCAAATTAATAATCAAAACAGAAAACGCATTATTGCATGGCGAAAGAAATGTTGTCCTGAAAGTGTCCGATACCGGGCAAGGGATCGCCCGGAAGGACCTGGAGAAAATTTTTGATCCCTTTTTTACGACAAAAGAAATTGGAAAAGGATCCGGTTTAGGCTTGTCCGTGATTTATGGAATCATAAAGGCACATAATGGCGATATTTTCTGCGAAAGCATTCCCGGTTCCGGAACCACATTCACCATCTATTTGCCTGCGGCAAAGGGTCTGGAACATTATCAGTCCATTGAGCCAACAAAATCCATTGTTTTAAAAGGCAAAGAAACCATCCTGGTAGTCGATGATGATGAGAATGTGTTAGCACTGACACAAACAATTCTAGATCATTTGGGGTATAAAACCATTTCAGCGACCACAGGGGAATCCGCTTTAGATATTTATTCAGGAAAATATAATGATATTGATCTGATTATACTCGACCTGGGCATGCCCGGGATGGGAGGCGCAAAATGCCTTAAAAAGCTGATTCAACTGAATCCAAAGGTAAAAGTGATTATAGCCAGCGGTTATTCTGAAGACGGACTCGTAAAAGATACCCTGGATCAGGGCGCAAAGGCCTCGATTGTCAAGCCGTATACCATAGAAAAATTTTCACAGGCGATTCGGACCGTTTTGGACAATTCATCAAATTAAGCCACCGCGAATAATCATTGAATCCGTTTGAAAAACAGAAACCAGATTCGGTAAACTTCCACGATTTGATTTTAAAACCGGACTAAATTTCTATCAGGTGGCTTCCATTATGCTCCCGACCGGGAGCATATCATCAGATCCCTCATCCGCCCGGAGAACATGACGGCGCGGTGAGTCCGCCGCCATATCCGGCGGGAACTTTCAGCGCAACTTTGCTGGCTGCGGACATGATTTTTTTGACATCTTTATGATGACAATCGGGGCAACCCGGATTTTTATCATCCGTGGAAAGTATCAGTTTTTCAAATTTTTTACCGCATTTTTTACATTCAAACTCATATATAGGCATTGGTCATTGTCTCCTGGTGTTGACTGATGAGATTCACACCGAATTATCATTTAAAATCCGGCCTGAAATATTTTTTGAAATATAAATCCGCATCAATGAAAGTCAAGTATCGGGCATCGAGGGCCGGAACATTATTGGCAATTCATGGACAATCACTTCTGGATCGGATTTCAAAAAATTATCAAAGCAGCCTGGGATGAATCCGGTAAAAAATTTAAAAAACAGACCATCTAATTCTTGATTCCACGCTTGACATCCCCATATCGGGGTGCTAATGGATGTATACTTTTTATTTTTTAATGTCGGGGCGTAGCGCAGCCTGGTAGCGCACTTGCATGGGGTGCAAGGTGTCGGAGGTTCAAATCCTCTCGCCCCGACCAACTTTTCTAAACCCCTTCAGTATCTTACCCGTTTTTCAGCCTCTAATTTGGTGGTACAACCGTGGTACATTTTTCCTGGGGTGGTACATCTTATTTCCCCGCTCTAAATTGAATAATCTTTGACTCAGAATCGCCTTTTATCAACTTTGCCATTTCAAATGCTGTATCATCTTGGAATTGACAATATCTGTCGAATGCCTTGTTCGTTTCGTGTGCACTTGCTTTTCTTGCATTATCAGTCCCAGCACGTCTTGCAATCTCTGTAGTGGTAGTTTGTCGTGTGCCACCATACAAGTCAAGACCGACAATTCCAAGCTTTTGGCAAGCATTATTCCAGTGCTTTGGATTGGCATTAACAATACAGATATTATAACTAAAGTTGATAGCAATTGAGTTTTCATTGGATACCTCCTATAACGACATTGGTTGACAATCTCAATGTTGACGCTTTTATCGCAAATCCACCCATCAGTCGAAAAAGGGGGTTTCGAAGATCTTGTTTATGTCCCAAAACCAAAGATAAGCCCCTTTTTATCGATAGTGTTGCAATTGTAAAAATTTTCACACTACTGTCGGCTTGGCTATCAGTCTACTATCATTAACGTCCCTCCGGAGGAGAGGAATAGTTCTTGGATTGGCCGCCCTTTTTTTGACAACTTCATATTTATCCGCTTTGAATGCATGGTAGGCATAAAAAACCGCCTGAGGATATCGTCAGGGAATTCGGCAATTGGACTATGTGCCCCGAATTTATTAAATTTCATTGACACATAAGAGGCAGTTTCCTATACTCCACCCGCAATATATCACGTTAGTGTCTAACGGCAGATAAGATTTACACTGATTGCATGTCGGCATGGGATCTGCGTTAGAATAAGCTTTGGAGTTATAATCTTTTCACATAAAAAACTGAGGGGTCGGGGAGTTTTTTATCCCGGGACATCCTCTTTGATGTTCCAAGTTGATTGTTTTTGTTTATAACTCAACTTTCTGAGTTGACAAAATTGATTTAAGTTACTGATATCAAATTTGATTGATCGTCGGAAAGACCGAAAAATATGATTGCTGCACCCATTACGGCATCCATCATTGATTGCACC
>JAHECJ010000358.1 GCA_024641805.1 Desulfococcus sp. | reverse complement strand
TTATCCCAATGAGCACAATCAGGGTGTTGCTCTGCCGGAAGAAATTTTTTACGAAATCATCACCCGGAATTCCCTGCTTCTGGGTCGGCTGACCGCAGAAGGCATTATCCACACCGCCCCCATTCCCCTTTTCCACAATCGCGTGCAGCGTCAGCGAAGAGCTGACGGCGGATTGTATGAGTGGCCAAGGGGAGGAAGACTCGACCGATGGCTGAGTTCCTGCCGGTTCCCCAATATCGGCAAAACCGGCATCAGGGATTTTGAGCATTTTATTTCATTCAACGCTTCTCCCCGCAAACTTTATGAATTGATTGGCACCCACGTCCTCAGCCTGATTCTGATCGCCGGCAGTTATTTCAGAAATCGCGATGAAACCAGAATAGGGTTTGATGAATTCGGTAATCCGGTGGATGCGCGGGAGCTTTTTGATAAAGCGCTTTTGGAAACGACTGTGAAGAAAATTTTTACAAATTATTACAAAGGGTTTACAGGAAAAGAATTTGCGGGAACCCTCCCCCGATATCTGGATTCGGATCCGGGCTGGTTCATTGCCCGGCTGATTGACGAAATGGGGGTTGACCGCCACATGGAGGAAATTCTGCGCATCGCTGAACAGAATGTTATGAGTGAGGCGGATTTTTTTGATTTTCTATCCAGCCGCGGCTACCCGGCGGTGCAGATTCAGGGCATGAAAAAAGGGGAAAAAGATATCACCATACTCACCGGACCGCATCTCGGCGGATTTAATCAGCAGATTTCCATTCCGGAACTCATTGAATTTACAGCGGCCGCAGCAGCCCTGTGCATATCGGACCGGTATTGCAATGACAAATTTGCAGCATGAATCTATAAATCATACGGTGTCAAACTTTCAAAACCGTCTTCGGTGATCAGATACGTCTGCTCAAACTGGGCGGAGAGTTTCCGGTCGCTCGTGATGGCCGTCCAGTTGTCGCCGGCGACAAACAGACCGGCTTTCCCCAGGTTGATCATCGGTTCCACCGTAAAGACCATTCCCGGCACCAGGACGATCCCGTCGCCTTTTTTGCCGTAATGCGGCACATGGGGCGCTTCGTGAAAATCAAGTCCCACCCCGTGCCCTACAAATTCCCGGACAACAGAACATTTTTCACCTTCCGCGTAACTCTGGATCGCCCATCCGATATCGCCGATGGTGTTTCCGGGCGCCAGCATTTTCATGGCTTCCTTCAAGCTTTCCGCTGCCACGCGAACGATTTTTATCGCATCCGGTCCGGGCGTCCCGACAAAATACGTTTTACTGGCATCCGCATAATAATCGTTATATATGAGCGTAACATCCACATTGATAATGTCCCCGTCTTTCAGGGCACGGTTTTCGGGAATCCCGTGGCAGATCACCTCGTTGATGGATGTGCAGATGCTCTTGGGGAACCCCCGGTAGTTTAACGGTGCGGGTACTGCATTGTTTTTTAAGGCAAATTCATGGGCAATCGTGTTCAGTTCATTTGTCGTGACACCCACCCTGATATTTTTTTCCATCAAATCAAGCGTTTCCATTACAAGCTGCCCGGTCGTCCGGATACCGTCGATATCTTCGGGATGTTTTAAGCGGATATCATATTTCTGCTGGTACAATTTTTCTATATTCACCGGTTTGGGGTTTTTCGAATTCAAACAGCATCTTTTGTATTTTTTTCCGCTTCCGCACGGACACGGGTCATTGCGTCCGACCTTTATGGCATCGTTTCTGAGCATCATGCTTAAAACGTCTCCTTTGTTCAATAATAACCTGCCTGCAGCATAGGTTCTCAGGTGAAAGACTAAAAGAAAATCCCCCGATATCGGCGAAAAACAATATATTCCCCGATTAGAGAATATAATATTAACAGATGAATCGGTATTTTTTTATCTTCAGCCGTAAGGCTGTCACCTGAATAATTTCAAAAATTAAATATTTGCGTATTTTTCAATAATAAAATAACTACTACAAATTATGATATGCGGGTGTCAAGTAATGGATTGCGCATCGGGCAGTGATTTGATATAGGTATCGAAACTTCCTGATGAGAGTAAGCTTCATCGCATGAACCCAGTGAACATGAACCAAAGGAAATGATATGGGCTCCAAAACAGACGAACTGATCCTAAAAACCGCCAAGGAAATTGTTGTAAAATTCATTGAGGTCGGAAATATCTCACCCACCAGTTTTCATGACCACTTTCGAAATATTTACAACACCATTGAAAAATCAGTACTCGAGTCCGCCCAAAAGGAAGACTCTTCAAAAAAATCAAAATAATACCGGTCAGTGCGCCTCGGCCCAATCCTTACCCATTGCCACGTTCACCTTTAACGGGACTTTAAATTCCCATATATTTTCCATTATTTCCGCCCCCACCTGCTTTATCGTGTCAAGTTCCTCCGGCGGCACTTCAAATACGATCTCATCGTGCACGGACAGCAGCATTTTTGATTGCAGATTTCTTGCCTTTAATGCGGCATCCACTTTGATCATCGCCAGCTTGATCAAATCTGCTGCGGTCCCCTGGATTTTTGTGTTCACAGCTGTCCGTTCGGCAAACCCCCGCACATTGGCATTTTTACTGTTGATATCCGGCAGCAGCCGGATCCGGCCCAGTTCGGTGGATGTCAGTTGTGTCTCTCTGGCGGTTTCAATGGTGGAATCAATAAACTGCCGCACCCCGGAATATCGTTTAAAATAATTATCAATATACGTCTTTGCCATTTTCTGGCTGATTTTAAGTTCTCTTGCGAGACTGAAGGCGCTCATGCCGTACATAATTCCGAAATTGATCACTTTTGCCTGCTGACGAAGATCGTTGGTGATCATTACGGGAAGCGCCTGAAACACTTCCGAGGCGGTCCGGGTATGAATGTCCTCTCCTTTGGTAAACGCGTCGATTAATATCTCATCATCGGAATAGTGCGCCAGGAGGCGAAGCTCAATCTGGGAATAATCCATGGATACAAACCACCAGCCCTCTTCCGGGATAAATGCCCGGCGGACGCTTCTGCCCTCTTCAGTGCGGATGGGAATATTCTGAAGATTCGGGTTGGAGCTGCTCAGGCGGCCGGTGGCGGTCACCGTCTGGTTATATGACGTATGTACCCGGCCGGTTTTCGGATTTACCAGGTCAAAGAGTGCATCCACATAGGTGGATTTCAACTTCGCAAGAGACCGGTGTCTTAACACCAGAGCCGGCAGCTCATGCCGGTCCGAAAGCGCGTTCAGCACATCCACATCCGTGGAGTAAGCGGTTTTCTTTTTTGTTTTTTTCTGCACCGGGAGTTTGAGTTTGTCAAAAAGGATTTTCCCGAGCTGCTGGGAGGAATTGATATTGAATTCTTCCCCGGCCATTGAATAAATCTGCTGTTCCGTCTGCTCCAGCTGAAGCGCGAAGTCTTTGGATAACTCCAAAAGCCGGTCTTTATCCACCCGGATGCCGGTCATTTCCATCTTCATTAATACCGGAATCAGCGGCATTTCAACGGTTTCAAACAGGCGGGTCAACCCTTGCGACTCCAGCATGGGTTCGAACTTTTCATAGGCCATAAGGGTAATATCCGCATCCTCGCAGGCATAAGTAACGGCCTTTTTCAGATCAACCTCCCTGAAATTATTAATTTTTCTATCATCACTGGCCGTTGCCTCCTCATAGGAAATCATCTTGTGATCCAGAAAATCCAGGGCAATCTGGTCCAGGTTATGCGCCCGTTTTTCCGGATTGATCAGGTAGGATGCCAGCATGGTGTCAAAGATGACGCCGGACAGATTGACCCCGTGCCGTTTCAGGACGGTCCAGTCATATTTAATATTCTGGCCGATTTTTTTAAGCGTGGAATCTTCGAAAACAGGTCTTAAACGGTTGAGCGCGGAATCCAACGACAGTTGTTCCGGAGCGCCGGG
>JAHECJ010000357.1 GCA_024641805.1 Desulfococcus sp. | reverse complement strand
GTTTAATTTTCATAAAAATTAGGGCTGGCAGAGGCTCCGTCACTTCTCATTGCAATGGAGTGTTCGGCGCCCATTCCCATTTAACATATCCGTTACTGTCCGTGTAACTCAAATATTTTTTTACCACCCAGAGATTGATGTAACGGTAAACAAATTCAGGGCTGATTCCGGTTTCACGGGCCACCCGGGCGCTGAGTTCTTCGACCGCATCTTTCTCCGAACCCTGAAAACTTCCTGTTTCTTCAACAATATCGTTTGACAGCATATCATAAATGAGCTTCAAGCGCTGTTCACTTTCCACCATCAGGATTTCTTCCGGCGTGCAGCCGCCTTCGGCAAATCTCTGTTTTAATGACTCCCATTTCTCAACCATCGGAGCGTATGCCCTGGCGACAAAGGAATCCATGGATTCCGGGTCCAGGTGCGACGTCCGGACAATGGCGGTATTGGCATCATACCGTGTCCAGTTATCCGTTAATATCTGCAGGTCATAATCTTCAATATGCTCCCTGACGGTAGTGCCGGGAAACGGGGCCAGAAAATGGTAGCCATGGGCAATATCCAGTTCCCTGACAAAATCCACAGAATCCTGCATGGTTTGTAAACTCTCCCCTGGAAGTCCGACCATAAAAGAGGCGTGGGCCATCATTCCCGTCCTTTTGCATGCATCGACCGCCTGCCGGGCCTGGTCCAGGGTGATTTTTTTCCTGACCCGCTTCAGCATTTCCGGATTGCCGGATTCTATGCCA
This sequence comes from Desulfococcus sp., assembly GCA_024641805.1. Taxonomy (GTDB): domain Bacteria; phylum Desulfobacterota; class Desulfobacteria; order Desulfobacterales; family Desulfosalsimonadaceae; genus SURF-3. The sequence continues at coordinate 3,180 of JAHECJ010000357.1, read as the reverse complement.
AAACTGACCGCATCACATCCGGCTTTCTTCATGATCGCCAGCGTCTCTTCATCCACCGTATCCACACGCGCAAAGGCGCTCCAGCCGAACACGATATTGCGGTTTAGAATTTCCTCGCACAGCACCTTGACCCGGCTTTTGTTTGCCGTAAACAGATCATCGGCAATGTTGATCCGCTCAAACCCCATAGCTAAGATGGATTCAATCTCATCAACAACAAGGACCGGGTCCCGATAGCGGACTTTAAAGCCCACCATTTTCCGGCCCAGGCAGAAAATGCATTTATTGGGACATCCCCGGCTGGTTATAATACTGATGGGGAAACCCAGCGCCTTATATCTGGACAACGGCAGCAGATGGCGGGAAGGCAGCGGCAGCGCGTCCAGATCTTCAATAAACTCTCCCGGTCCGGTGGAAAAAAACTGCCGGTCTTCAAAAAAAGCCAGTCCTTTTATATCATGCCACGCGGAACGATTTTTTGCTGCCGGCAGCCACTGCATTAATGTTTTTTCTCCTTCACCGATAATAATGGCATCGATTTCAGGATATTGGGCCAGGGTATGACGGGCATCAAACGAGACATGCGGTCCTCCCATCACTGTAATCGCAGAGGGGCGATGCTGTTTGGCGGCCTTTAAGATTTCGGCCCCGGCCGGAAAATTCAGCGTCACGGATGTTGCGCCCACGACATCCGGTTGAAACTCATCCAGCTGACGCCTTAACTTTTCAGGTGAGTACCGGCTGACAATATAATCAAGAATCATAACTTCCGCACCGACTGCTTCGCAGGCCGCGGCAACATAGCAGATGCCCAGGGGTGGAGAGGGCGCTTCTTCCAAAGGGTATGGCGGGGTAATCAACGCAACCTTCATATGCAGGTCTCACTAAGTATCATTTGATTTTTAATTATTATTTATAATTTTAATTGGTTAAACGCCAAAAAAATAACAATTCAGTCCAATTCGGCCTTCAACCGTCAATTTGTTGAATTTTTTTACATGACAGAAATATTTTTGGCTGTCAACGTGCAAACCTTTGTTCAGCACACAATCAAAATACCCCCAAAGAAAAAGCATCGTTCGTCATCTTTATGTCTTTACTCCGGACACGGAGCGGAAAAATCGTATCCCGCTGCAGCGGATGAACATCATTGAAGCATAAATCTCGTTGAAGCGATTTGTAAGTTCTGATATAATCAGCTAAAAAATGAAATGGCGGTACATTTCCCAGATACCGATGCCCCCTAACCGCCTCAAGATTAAAACGCCTTATTTTGACGGAAAACCCGGTATGATCATAACCGCGACAGACGTCAATTGTTAAGGTTTCAAACCTGTTGGTGAAAAACCCGATCCAGATTAAACATCAACATAACGGAAAGGAACTGAGCCATGGCAGTGATAACTATTTCCAGACAATTCGGCGCCGGCGGCAGAACCCTGGGGACATTGCTTGCTAAAAAATTAAACTACCGTTTTTTAGACGATCAGATCATCCAGGAAATTGCACTGCACGCAAAAGTTTCCGAAGGCACGGTGATTTCAATGGAAAGGACTGCCGGCGGAACCATTTCCAGAATGATATCCAGCCTCCTTTCGCGCGACTACATGGATCGGCTGACCGGTGAGGGCAAAGGCTATCTGGATGAAGAAATCTATATACAGACCCTTTATGACGTGATGCTGAAACTGGCATTCGAAGGGAATGTCATCCTCATCGGGCGCGGCGGGCAATATATTCTGGAAAATTTTGACGGCGCCTTTCATATCCTCCTGGTTGCCAACAAAGAGGACCGTGTGGCCTTTATGCAGAAGCATTACAAAATGTCTGACGCCAGAGCAAAAACCGCTGTCGCCGGCGGTGAAAAGCGACGCAACAACCTGTATCGGAAATTCGGCATGGAGGATTATAACGATCCGATTCATTACCATCTGGTCCTGAATATGAGCCGGATTTCCCTTGAAAAAGCGGCGGATCTGACCTGCACCCTATTGGAAAAATAAAAAAGGGGCGGCAGTTGAAAAACTGCCGCCCCTGTCATTATTTTGGCTGAGGGTCAAGGATTCGAACCTTGGTTAACGGGGCCAGAACCCGTCGTGATACCACTACACTAACCCTCATCGAGTAATTTGTGTCAATAACGTAGCAATGCCTGGCTGTCAAGTCAAATTTTTTTCTATTTAACCGGCTTTTTCAATATACGAAATCGCGTCATAAAGTCTCGAAATTGTTTTATCTTTACCAAGTGCCAGGATCATTTCAAAAATTCCGGGGCTGACGGTTTTGCCGGTCAGGGCCACCCGGACCGGCTGGGCGATCTTACCGAATCCGAGCCCGGAATCCGCCATCACGTTCTTGAAAAGGTCTTCCAGATTTTTTTCATCAAACACCGAAATCCCGGATATGCCTTCTGCCAGCTGCTTCATGGGATTGAGGAGAGCCGGCGCCAGGAACTTGGCCGCCGCCTTCTCATCATACACCGGTTTTTCCTGAAAATAAAACTCAGCACCTTCTGCCATCTCAATAAATGTCTTACTTCGCGGTTTCAGGGTGTCAATCACGCCATGCAAATATGCTCCCGCCTGGGCATCAATGCCTTTTTCTCTCAGAAACGGCAGCAGGTGACTGACCAGCGATTCGGAAGATGCCGCTCGGATGTGTTCGGCGTTGAGCGCCAGCAGTTTTTCCGGATTGAACACACCGGCGGACCGGCCGATATGGTCCAGGTTAAATTTTTGAACCAGTTCTTCCCGGGTAAAAAATTCCTGGTCACCGTGAGACCACCCGAGACGCACCAGAAAATTAACCATGGCATCCGGATGGTAGCCCATGTCCCTGTATGCAGTGACGGACATGGCGCCATGCCGTTTGCTGAGCCGTGATTTATCATGTCCGAGGACCATGGGAACATGCGCAAAATCTGGCACCTTTGCCCCCAGCGCCTGATACAGCAGGATCTGCTTGGGCGTATTGCTGATATGGTCATCCCCCCGTATAATGGTATTGATATTCATGGTAATATCATCCACCACGACCGCCAGGTTATACATCGGCGTTCCGTCTCCGCGGGCAATGATAAAATCATCGAGCTCTGTATTGGCAAAGGCGATGTTGCCTCGGATTTTGTCTTCCATCAGGGTGCTGCCGGTCAGCGGCGCCTTAAAGCGGACCACCGCCCCC
>JAHECJ010000009.1 GCA_024641805.1 Desulfococcus sp. | reverse complement strand
AAAATTAAACGTGTCTGGACTGATAAATAATACCATGTGAGCATACAGAAAGCCCGCGAGCGCGCTAAAGGCTGCACTGAGGACAAAGACCTGCAGCTTGAGCTTTCGGGTATCTACCCCAACCGCAGCAGCCGCTTTTTCTCTGTCATGGATGGATCGCAGTGCCCTGCCGATCCGGGAGTCGATAATGCGCTGGCATACGACAAAGGTTACCAGAACAAATCCCCAGACCAGGTAAAAGTAGTTCCGGTCGGAAGAAAATGAAACCGGACCCAGTTCCAGGGTCGGGATGCCGACAAAACCGGATGACCCGCCGGTAACGCTGCCCCATTCTCTAAACATGATATTGACAATCATTCCGAACCCTAAGGTTCCCATGCCCAGGTAATAACCGGAGAGTTTGAGGGTCGGGATGCCGACAATGTATGCCACGGTCATGGCAGCCGCAATGGCGGCCGGGAGGGCCATCCAGGGCGACAAGTGGTAATGCACGGTTAAAATGGCCGTGCCGTAAGCGCCAATGCCGTAAAAAGCAGCATGCCCGAGGGAAATCTGCCCGGCATATCCCATCAGCATATTCAGCCCAATTGCCAGGAGGGTGTTGATACCGATAAAGGTAAGTATCTGCAGATCATAGGGGTTTTCGATGGAATACCCGATGAGGATGATAAGCAGCGCAAAAATGGCATAGCAGATTCTATTTCGGGTCTGATGATTGATCATTCCACCTTCCCCTAAAAGCGGTTGACTTCTGCTGAACTGATAATACCGCCGGGTCTGACGTATAGTATCAGTAAAAGAAGGAGGAAAGCCGTAGCGTCTTTTAATCCTGAAGAGACAAAACCGACGCCGAGGGCCTCCAGTATGCCCAGGAGAAATCCGCCGATCAAAGCCCCCCACAGGCTGCCGAGTCCTCCCAGCATGGCCGCACAGAACCCTTTTAAACCGAGCATCGTTCCCATGTCATAACTGCACATGGTAATCGGAGAGATAATCACACCGGCCAGTCCCCCCATGGCGGTGCTTAAACCAAATGCCATCATGACCATAAATTTGGAGGGGATGCCGACAATCCACGCGGCCCGCTTGCTGATGGCGTTGGCTTCCATGGCTTTTCCCGTCAATGTCTTTTTGTAAAAAAGATGAAGGCCAAGGGCGGTCACCAGGAAGATTGCAATAATCCAGATACTCTGGGAAAGCAGTTTGGCGCCGGCGATATCGATGGGCGGATGGGACGTAAAGGAGGGGATGCTGTAAGCATCTTTTCCCCAGAGGAGCATCCCGACACCCCTTAAAAAAATGGAAGCCCCGACGGTAATAATGACTAGAACAATGGGTTCGGGATGTTTGACCGATCGTATGGCAAGACGTTCAAACACCAGTCCGGTGAATGCGATACAAATAATGGTCAGAATCATTGCGGGTACCAGCGGTAAATGCATGGACCCGAAAAAGGTGACCATGCACAGAGAGCCCAGCATGATAAATTCACCGTGCGCAAAATTGATGAGTTCGGTTGAGCTGTAAAGCATGGAAAAGCCAATGGCAATTACGGCATAAATGGCGCCGTTGGTAATTCCGGAGAAAAAATACTGGAGTATTTCCTGCATGGTTTGCCCGCTGCATGTAAGTCCGGCCATGGGAGTGATCCCACGGCCGGATCAATATCAAATTCTGGGGTATCGGGTGAAGTCCAAACGTTGAAAAATCTTCAAATAGCTGCCGGTTGCAACCGGCTTTCTATCTTCTTCAACCTTTAGCCAGGCTGTTGAAAAACTATTGCGCTTGTCAATACGGCGTTAAAATTCTTCTCAAAATGCTCATTTATAGACATAAACTCCGCTTTTTCGTCGCCCCGGCTTAAATTTGGTGCCTTGTCTTGACTGCGCTCATGGCGTTTTCAACAAACTGTTAGACTTTTACCGAACCACCTATTGTAACAATTCCCATGTGCCGTTTTTAATTTTAACCATCACAAAGGCATCCGGTCCCAGGCCGTTATGGTCTGTTTTACTGAAGTTGAAAACACCGCTGATTCCCACATAGCCTTTTGTGTTTTCAATTGCTTCGCGGATTTTTTCTTTATCCCCGTTACTGTTTTTGAGGGCGGCGGCCAGTATATTGACGGCATCATAGGCGTATCCGCCAAAACCGGATACGGAGGATCCGTATTTTTTTTCATACTCAGTGGTGTAGGCATTGAGAATTTTTTTCTGTGGATCGGTGTCCGGAAGAAGGCCGGCGACCAGGATCTTCCCGGTGGGCAGCATGATGCCTTCGGCGGCAGAACCGGCAAGTTCAATAAATTTTGGAGACGCGACGCCATGGCTCTGGTAAAGGGGGATATTTAAGTCCAGCTGCTGCATATTTTTTGCCAGCACTGCAGGACCCGGGTTTGTGCCCCAGCAGACAATCGCTTCCGGATTATCCTGGCGCATTTTTGTTAACTGGGCTGTCATATCGGTATCTTTGGCGCCGAATGTTTCGGACTTTGTAACCGTTAAACCGAAATCCGGGGCCTGGGAAAGCAGCTGTTCTTTTCCGCTTTCGCCAAATGCATTATCAACGGAAATAATGCCGATTTTTTTAATGCCTTTTGATTTCAGCGTTTCATAAATGGTGGCAACTGCCTGAATATCGCTCTGGGCGGTTTTAAAAACCCAGGGATCAATCGGTTGAACTATTTTATTGCCGGCCGCGCAGCTGATGAAGGGGATTTTCGCTTTCTGTATCATGGGCATGACAGCCAGCGTTGTCGGGGTCGCACTTGGTCCGACGATGGCGATTACGTTATCTTTATTGATGAGTTTATTGGCCCCCATGACCGCTTTGGAAGGATCCCCTTCCGTGTCATAGATCACCGCTTCCAGCATATGCCCGTCAATACCGCCATTGGAATTGATCTGTTCAATGATCATTTCCATGGATTTTTTTTCAGGGTCCCCCAGGAAAGAAGCCGGACCGGTTACGGCAAAAATCCCTCCGATTTTATAAGGTTGCTTGCCCGATTCGGAAAATGCAGGCGATGCTGCCATCAGGCATACGATGGCAATGAATGATAAAATCATCATAATGGAATGGTTCCGGTTGACTGACATCATACTTGGTCTCCTTATTTTAAGTTGATTGATGCAAAAATCGCAATCGATACGGACGCCGATTCGGATTCAGGATATATTAAAGTGTACTCAATGTTTTGCCGTCAATTACGGTGACGCCTTTATCCATTAAAGTTTTTATTGCTTCCCCGGTTTGATCAAATCTGAATATCATGACGGCCTTATCCCCACTCTGCTGAATGAATGCATACATATATTCAACATTAATTCTGGCGTTTTTTAGAATTTCGAGGATTCTGTGAAGTCCGCCGGGTTTGTCCTCAACTTTGACGGCAACAACTTTCGTTTTGCGGACGGTAAAGCCAGAATTTTTCAGCGCCTCTTCTGCTTTTGCGTTGTTGTCGACAATCAGTCTGAGTACGCCGAAATCGGATGTGTCGGCCACCGCGAGAGCACGGATATTGATGCCGGCCTCAGCCAGGATGCCGGTAACATCCGAAAGACGGCCTGCCTTGTTTTCAATAAATATGGATATTTGTTCGGCTTGCATGTATGTCCTCCTTTACCAAAACAATTAATAGCGCTTATAAGGTGCGGTCTTTAAATTTTTCGGTTGTCAACCACCCGGGCGGCTTTTCCTTCACTGCGTGCGATGGATTTTGGCTCTGCCAGCTTGACCTTGGCGGAAACACCCAGTGTCTCTTTTATATCTTTTGAAATCCTGTTTTCCAGTTCCTGGAGTTGTTTGACTTCATCCGAGAATAGTTTTTCACCGATTTCCACCCGAACGGTTAATGTGTCCAGGTTGTCTTTTCTGTCCACAATCAACTGATAGTGAGGTTCAACGCCTTCCACCTGCATCAGCACACTTTCGATTTGAGACGGAAATACATTGACACCCCGGATAATCAGCATATCGTCTGTCCGGCCGCTGACCTTTCCCATCCGGACGTGTGTCCGGCCGCAAATACAGGGTTCCGGATTTAGGGTCGTAATATCCCGGGTACGGTATCGGAGGATGGGAAACGCTTCTTTGGTGATAGTCGTAAACACAAGTTCGCCGGCTTCTCCATAAGGAAGCGCATTTCCGGTCTCCGGGTTGATGATTTCCGGAATAAAATGGTCTTCAAAGATATGGAGTCCTTTTTTGGCTTCCAGGCATTCAATGGATACCCCGGGACCCATCACTTCACTCAGTCCATAGATATCAATGGCATCCAGGTTCAGCTTCCGCTCGATCTCCTCCCGCATGTCCTCGGACCATGGTTCCGCGCCGAAAATACCGGCTTTAAAGTGCAGGTCCTTAAATGAAATCCCCATTTCTTCGGCCGCTTCCGCCAGATGGAGGGCATAAGACGGAGTGGCGGTTAAAATAGTGGGTTTAAAGTCTCTCATGATAATGGCCTGGCGTTTGGTATTCCCTCCGGAAACCGGAATCACCGAGGCACCCAGTTTCTCAGCGCCGTAATGGACGCCCAGTCCCCCGGTAAATAATCCGTAGCCGTATGCGTTATGAATGATATCCCCCCTTGAGGCGCCGGCTGCTGAAAGGGCGCGCGCCATGAGTTCCGCCCAGGTATTAATGTCTCTTGCTGTATAGCCGACGACCGTCGGCTGTCCCGTTGTGCCGGATGAGGCATGAATGCGCACCACGTTTGCCATGGGGGCGGCAAACATTCCAAACGGATAATTGTCCCTTAAATCCTGTTTGGTGGTGAACGGGATTTTTTCCAGGTCCTTTAATGTTTTGATATCTCCGGGCAGAATGCCGGCGTCATCAAGTTTTTTTTTATAAAATGGTACTGTCGCGTAGACACGGGAGAGAACGGTCTGGAGTCTCTTGAGCTGAATGGACTCGAGCGCTTCCCTGGGCATTGTCTCGTATTCGATGTTGAAAATCATCCTTGCCTCCTTATTGTAAAGATGGTTCCGATTGATAAATCCGGTGAAATCTAATTTTATTGGAAGATATCAATCGAAAACTTTATCCTTTTAAACTCCCCTTAAACTCCGGCTTACGTTTTTCCAGAAAGGCGCGGGTGCCTTCCTGGGCATCCTCGCTGGCCACGCAGATTGCAAACGAATCAATTTCCATTTTGCACCCCGTTAAAAGATCCACATCCATCCCCTGATTTATTGTCTGTTTTGCCATATTTAAAGAAACTTTTCCCTTGGATGCGATGGATCCGGCTATTTTTAGAACCTCATTCATCAGTTCTTCAGGAGGGGTGACCCGGTTGACAAATCCGATTTGAGCAGCTTCCGCTGCAGAAATTATTTTGCCCGTGAAAACCATTTCTTTTGCCATGTTTTTGCCGATAATGCGGGAAAGACGCTGCGTTCCCCCAAACCCGGGGATCAGTCCCAGGGTGATTTCCGGAAGACCGAATTTCGCGTTTTCGGATGCATAGATAAAATCACAGGAAAGTGCCAGCTCGAGTCCGCCGCCCAGCGCGAATCCGTTGACAGCAGCAATTACAGGGATGGAAAGCCCCTGAAAAGCCGCCATGGTTTTATGGCCGTTGGCGACAAAATTTTTAGCCTGGAGCGTATTTAATTCAGCCAGCTCTGTAATATCCGCTCCGGCGACAAACGCTTTTTCGCCGCTTCCGGTCAGGACCAGAACCCGGACATCTTCGTTGGCGGCAACATCTTCAACTGCCTGAAAAAGTTCAGTTAATACTTCCGTATTGAGTGCATTCAATGATTTCGGCCGGTTGACGGTGATGGTGGCAATATTGTCATGAATTTCAAAAATTAGATGATTGTAGGTCATATTTCTCCTCCGTTAAGACTTTGGTCTTTTTGCTCAAATAATACAGGTCAATAGATTAACTTGCGAGTTTTGTCAAACACAACTATTTTTACTGTCGTTAAGGAATCCCTGCTAAAAATCAGAATTTGGGCTTGATGGCTATGTGTAATTATATTGAATAAAATTCAAAGATTTATTATAGATAAAAAACTATGGAAGGAGAAAGGTGCCGGAAATTCGGGTCCGGTAAAGTTTGCGCTTCATGCAGTGCATAGAAAATGAAAAAGGACTTGCCGGAGCCGATCCCGATAAGTCCTTTGTAATATAAATGGTACGCCTGGAGGGATTCGAACCCCCGGCCTACGGATTAGAAGTCCGTTGCTCTATCCAGCTGAGCTACAGGCGCATTTTGGAAAAAAATTCCAAATAACATGGTTTGTTTTTTTTGTCCATATCAAATATAATTCAAATAAATATTTATTTTATGATCACGCTGAAAATAGTTTGTTTTGTTTATGAGGGAATTTAGTGATTGTCACAAATGATTTATCATTATATGGATGGTCCTTTAATCAGAAGAATTGTTTAACATAATCATAAAACAGCGGTTGATATCATAATGAGTGAAGAAAAGAAAAATCCCGAAGTTCAGGATCAGATTGATGACGAAAAAAATGATCTTGAAATCAATAACATAATAATTGATCCGGCAACAGGGAGGCAGAAATCCAGCAGCAGCAAAAGCCTTGTTGAATATGATCCGCTGCAGCGATATCTTTCTGAAATCAGCCAGTATCGACTTCTTACAAGGGAAGAGGAAATAGAACTTGGCAGAAGAATTACCGAGGAGGGTGATTCGGACGCCGCGTTTATCATGGCGACTTCCAATCTGAGACTGGTAGTCAAGATCGCGCTGGAATTTCAGCGGATATGGATGCAGAATCTGCTGGATCTTATCCAGGAGGGGAATATCGGTCTGATGCATGCGGTTCAGAAATTTGATCCGTATAAAAATGTAAAATTTTCTTATTATGCATCCTTCTGGATAAAAGCATATATTCTGAAATTCATCATGGACAACTGGCGTCTTGTCAAAATCGGGACTACCCAGGGCCAGCGGAAACTTTTTTTTAAACTCAAAAAAGAAAAGCAGAAACTTATTGATGAGGGGTTTGTTCCGCATACCCAGCTTCTGTCGGACCGGCTGGGCGTTTCGGAAAAGGAAGTAATGGAAATGGATCAGCGGCTTGACGGATGGGATCTTTCTCTGGACGCTCCGCTGCGGGAAGATTCAGATACGGAAAGAGGAGAGTTTTTAAGTTCCGGGGATGCATCCATTGAGAGTCAGGTCGCCAAGAAGGAAATTAAAAGCCTTTTACAGGAAAATGTGGCGTTATTCAGGAAACAATTAGCGGAGCGGGAACTTGAGATATTTGATAAACGGATATTTACCGACGCTCCGTTAACATTGCAGGATATTGGGGATAAATACAATATTTCAAGGGAACGGGTTCGCCAGCTTGAAAAAAATATCATCAAAAAGATGAAGGCATTTTTCAAGGAAGAGATTCCGGATTTTGATTTATATGAGTAGGGATGAAAATTTTGATAGCTCAAATCGGGATAATAGAATGAAAAAGTTAATTGGTACGTTACCTGTTATATTTTGTTTGATATTTCTGTTTGAAGGCTGCGGACTGCAAAAAATCAAACCCGGTACGCCCGAAAACAATATTCAGCAGTCCGATCAGATGATAACTCCGCATCAGGATATGGAAAATATCGGTCCGGGCAATGGTTATTATTTATTCATGGAATCAGAGATTTCAAAAGTGCTTGGGAATCTGGATGATTCCGTTAATTTTATGACAATGGCCATAACGCAGGACCCGGAATCGTTATATCTTAAAAAGGAGCTGGCAATTTTATATCTTCACAAGGAAGAGAATGAAAAAGCCTTAAGTGTTGTCGAAGACATTCTTGCAAAAGATCCGGACTCGGTGGATGCCCTGGTGATGGAAGCCACCATAAAAAAGACGTTAAATAAAGAAGCGGATGTCAAACCGATCTATGAAAAGGTCCTTGCCAATGACCCGAAACGGAAAAGCGTTTACCAGATTCTGGGCAAAATGTATTTTACTGAAGGGGATATGGACAACGCCTTTCGTGTTTATGAAAAAATGCTTGCGAATTTTCCCGATGATTATGTCGGGTATTACTACATCGGAGAAATTTATGGCGTCAAAGGGGATTATGCGAAATCAGAAGAATCTTTTTTAAAAGCCATTGAATTCGCCCCATCGCTGGATGAAGCCCGTTTGGAACTGGTCAAGATCTATCGATTGACCAAACAGGAAAAAAAAATAAAGACAATGTATGAGGAAATACTCGAGCGGAATCCGGACAACATCATTGTCGCCATCGAGCTGGGTCTTCTATGCAAAGAAACAAATGCAAAAAAGGCGCAGTCGCTTTTAAAGAATCTGGGGGAAAGAAGTTTGATCGATCCAAACGTGGTCGGAACCGTATTGCAATACCTCGTACTCCAGAAACGGATTGATGATGCCATCTTTGTTATCGAAGGCATGTCAAAGGGCGCCCCGGAAAGTTCCGAGATTTTTTATGCGGCCGCCATTGTTTATTATGAGAAAGGAAACCTGGACTTCGCCTTGAAAAAGTTTAAGGCTGTTCAGCCGGATTCACGTTTTTTTGAAAACGCACTGATGCACATGGCTGTCATTTATTATAACAATAAGGATTATGATACGGGAATAGCGGTGTTAAAGGGCGCCATGCCCAAACTCCTGGATTCATCCAAGCTGGAATTAATTCCTTACCTGAGTTCTTTTTATAAAGAAAAGAAAATGCCGGAAGAGTCGATCAAGCTGATCAAGGAAGGGCTCCAGATTGATCCGGAAAATACGGATCTTCTTTTTGATTTAGGCGTTATTTATGACCGGCAGGGGAAAGTCGATTTGGCTATGGAGCAGATGGAAGCGATTATCAAGATTAATCCGGAACACGCGGATGCTCTGAATTATATCGGATACACCTATGCTGATAAAGGCATCAGGCTGGATGATGCGGAAGCCATGATTAAAAAGGCATTGGAATTCAAACCGGACAATGGGTATATTATCGACAGCCTTGGGTGGGTGTACTTTAAGCAGGGCCGTCTTGAAGAGGCACTGTTAAATCTCAAGCGGGCGGTTGAACTCATTCCCGATGATCCGGTTGTCCTGCAGCATCTGGGGGATATTTATACCAAAATGAATGACAAGGACAAAGCGCGGGAATATTACGAGCGGGCGCTTCAGGTTGAAGATAAGGATAAAAAAATGATCCAGGAAAAGATTGACTCACTGAACCCGGGAGACCGTTAGGCTTGATGAATGCAAAAGGCTGCATGGCCCTTCTGGTGACCCTTCTGTTTCTGCCAGCCTGTTACAACATCGTCAGAAGGGGAGCTGCATTAGAGGTGCAAAATGCCCCGGCCGAAGCGGTCAGCGCCCTTTCGCTCATCCAGCAGCGGAATGATGAGGTCAAACCATTTAAAGGGATAGGTAAAATAAGCGTCTGGAATTCAGACGGTTCGCAAACTTCCCGCGCGGCCTGGCTGGGATCTCCGGACGGTCGGCTGCGGGTTGAGTTTTTGAGTCTTCCCGGTCAGCCGGCGGCAAAATTGATTATTGATGGCAGCAGTTATTCCTTTTTATCCCAAATCGATGGGCGTTTATACCGGGAATCATGCGCGGATCCGGATCTGGAAAAGGTGACCGGCGTTTCTATAAAAGCCAGCGAGGTGATTACGTTCCTTGGCGGCGGTATCCCGGTATATGAATATGATTCCGTTTTTTTCGAACAATCAGAACCGGATGGCCGGTTTGTTCTGATCTTTAAAAAAAACTGGCTGGGCGTGGTTGAGAAAATATGTTTCAACGGATCCGAAATAGAAAAAATCGAAATATTCAGATGGGATAAGGTTGCATATCAGGCGGAATTTAATAATATCAGAAACGTCTCCGGACATTATGTCCCGTTTAATCTGGTCATCACCGGTGGGGATCATCAGGGGTTCAGTTTTACAGTTGACAGGTGCTGGGCGGACATTGATGTGTCGCCGTCAATGTTTGAAATCGCGCCAACGGATTGATGCCGGTTTTCCCCCCGATTCTAAATGGGTTTGCCGATAACGGTTTCAACAACCTGTTGATGCACTTTGGGTTCTGTTCGAATGAATCATTCAAATAAGGTGATCGCACTGGAGTCCCGGCTGAGGCATTGCAAAAATGTGATCACTCTCGGGGTTCGGCCGGATTTTTCAGATTACAGTGAAGAAGAAAAAACCCTTATCTTAACATCAGATACCATTTTTTACCCGTCGTCATTTTACTCGGATCTGTTTGATGCAATGGGGAAAAAAATTTTCCCCAGCGTTCACACCTACCGGTTTGCCCAAGATAAAATCAAACAGACAGCCCTTTTCAAGCTACTTGATATTCCTCATCCGGCAACCCGGATATTTTATGCGAACACTAAAAAAGAAAAGATCGCATCTTATTTTACTTATCCGTATATCGGGAAAATTCCCCGGGGGTCCGCGTTGGGGCGAGGCGTGTTTTTAATTCATAACCAAAATGACTTGGAAGCATACTGCCGTTTAACAAAAGTGGCATATATCCAGGAGTATCTGCCGATCGACAGGGATATCCGGGTGGTGATTATCGGTGACCGTATCGTGCATGCCTACTGGCGGATAAACCCGCCGGGAGAGTTCCGAAGTAACGTGTGGCTGGGGGCTGAGGTTTCTTTGGACAATGTCCCTGAAAAGGCCCGTGAGCTTGCACTCTATACTGCGCGACACTGCGGATGGAATGATGTGGGGATTGATATCTGTGAATGCACAAACCGGTATTACGTGTTGGAAGCGAACATGAAATACGGCAAACACGGTTTTCGGAAAGCAGGGATTGATTATAATCAGATGATGGAGGAAATAATCCGTAATGGAGAATTATAGCAGTGATTCCATTGAAAAATTGAGCGGCATTCTGGATCAACGGGAATCGGACCTGCTCGCTGCCGCCGCCACAAGAAGCATTGACGGTATTCGCAGATTGCCGGAAGACGGACGGGCGAGTGATTATCGGCAGAGCTTTGCGGTGGATGTGGATCGCATCCTCCACTCCATGGCCTATACCCGCTACATCGATAAAACGCAGGTCTTTTACCTGATTAAAAATGACCATATCACGCACCGGATGCTTCATGTTCAGCTGGTTTCCCGGGCGGCCAGAACTATCGGCCGGTTTCTCGGTTTAAATGAAGACCTGATTGAAGCAATTGCCATCGGTCATGATATCGGCCATCCCCCGTTTGGCCATGATGGGGAAAGAATTTTGTCAGCCATATGCACTTCATTGAAAATCGGCGAGTTTCATCACAATGTTCAGAGTGTGCATTTTCTGGAAAAGGTGGAACGCAAGGGACGCGGTTGGAATTTATGCCTGCAGACTCTGGACGGGATATTGTGTCATGATGGAGAGATTCATGACCTTCGGGTTGAGCCGGATCGCGGGAAACAATTTTCAGATCACGAATCTGAAATCAGTCGTAAGAAATCCGGCAACAGGGTCGGTCTTATTCCCATGTCGCTGGAAGGATGCGTGGTCCGATTTTCGGACACGGTCAGTTATATTGGCAGGGATATTGAAGATGCCATCCGGCTGGGACTTGTCAAACGTTCTGAAATGCCCCGGGAGAGCGTGAGCTGTCTGGGGGATACGAACGGCAAGATTGTATATTCCCTGGTTACGGATATCATAATCAACAGTTACGGGAAACCTTATGTTTCGTTCAGCCCGGAAGTTTCGGGCGCCTTGAAACGTTTGAAAAAATTTAATTATGAACGGATATATATGAATCCGGAAATCAAAAAGGAGCTGAACCGGATCGAGCGTCTTTATAAGGAAATGTTCAGCCGGTTTTTGGATGATATCTCAAAGAAAAAGGACTCTTCGCCGGTCTTTAAAAATTTTATCGACGGCATGTCGGAGGACTATGTGGCTGCGCATTGCCCCGAGGAAATTGTCAGGGATTTTATTGCTGGCATGACGGATCAGTATTTTTTAAGACAATCCCCCGAGGAATTGAGACCGGTGCTTCTCAGCATTTGAATCCGGAAGAGGCGGCGATGATTCAAATTTTTGATCCAATCAGGCGATGACGGATGTACGAGAAAAGAACCTATCGTAATTTAATTAAACCCAGCGGTTTAGTTGCTTTTGGCGTGTCGGTCAAGGAAACGGATTTATGGATATGTGCGGACCGGCTGCTTGAAAATGAAGCAAAAGAGCATGTCTTTAAAATAAGGGGATACATTGAATCTTACATCCATTTACACCCTCAGTTCCTTAAAACGCTTGTTCCGTGGATAGTCGATGGACCGGCCACATTGATTGTTCGGGAAATGGCAGACGCCGGTATCCGGGCCGGCGTCGGACCTATGGCAGCAGTGGCCGGGGCGGTTGCGGAATCAGTCGGTAAAGAGCTTCTGGCGTATTCGAATGAAATCATAGTGGAAAACGGCGGTGATATTTTTATTAAGTTGAACCGGCCGTTTACCTATTCCATTTTTGCCGGGAAGTCCCCTTTAAGTATGCGGTTTGGAATTCGTGTCGATTCACCGGGCACGCCGTTTGCCGTATGTACTTCATCCGGAACTATCGGGCATTCATACAGCAAGGGAAAAGCGGATGCGGTATGTGTGGTGTCCGATTCATGCGCTGTCGCAGATGCCGCTGCCACGGCAGTCTGCAATCAGGTCGCTTCGGAAAAGGAAATTCAGCGATCCATCGATTTCGGGAAACTGATTGACGGGGTTTCCGGAATTGTTGTTATCGCCGGCGGCAAAATCGGTATATGGGGAAATGTTGAAATTGTACCGCTTTAATCCAATGCGTACTCCTTGAATGCAATATCCCGTTATATTTTTATTCGAAAAAACGGTTGAGTTTTTATATTAAAAAAGTCAATATGCCTAATTGCAATGCATTATTCAGAAATTTTTTGAATGATCGCATCGCTGTCTGATGTTTTCCAAAAAAATAGCCGTCCCGACGATGTTTAAGGGAAAATAATATTGTACCGTCAACCTGAAGATGGAGAGATTTAAATGAGAAAGGTTAAGCTTGCTTTTTGGCTGATTTTACTGGGCCTGCTCGGGCTGGTTTTTTGGCAGAACCAGACTTTTTTCCTGGAAAAAAGAGGGATCGGGATTGACTACTTTATCGGTAGTTACCATACTCCGGAATTGCAAATCGCGCTTTATTTTTTGATTTTTTTCCTTGTTGGGCTACTTGTTTCTTATTTCAGCAGCCTTTCAGAAAGGTTTGTGGCGCGAAAAACCATCCGAAAATTAAATGATGAATTAGCAAATGCCAGGAAAAAAGTTTCTGATTTAGAAGCCGGTATTGCCTCACAGCAGGCTGCCGATTCCAACGCGGGTCAGACCGTCGCAACAGCCCAACCGGCAGATGCTGCTGAATAATCAGCAACATAATTTTCTGGAGATTACTCCATCTCGAAAAATTGTTTGTCCATGACGCAACCCAAAATCACCCCTATGATGAAGCAGTACCTGGCGATAAAAGAACAGTATATGGATTATATACTGTTTTACCGGATGGGAGATTTTTATGAAATGTTTCTGGACGATGCCAAGACGGCATCCCGCGAACTTGAAATTACATTAACCGCCAGAAACAAGAAAGATGACGATGCGGTCCCGATGTGCGGTGTTCCCGTCAAGGCGGCTGAAGGGTATATCTTAAGACTTATTGATAAAGGGTTTAAGGTCGCCATATGTGAACAGACAGAAGATGCGGCCTTGGCAAAAGGTCTGGTCAAAAGGGATGTTGTCCGTGTGGTGACCCCCGGCATGGTGATCAATGACGCGCGTTTAGATGAAAAATCCAATAATTTTGTTTTAGGCGTCACACGCTATAAAGACACTTTCGGTCTTTCCTGTCTCGACTTATCCACCGGCACATTCCGTGTGGCTGAAACAACCAGCCCAGAGTCGATTATCGAAGAAGCCCACAAAATATCGCCCAATGAAATCATCCTGGCGGAAGCCCTTAAAACCGACACTTTTTTTTCTTCATTTTTAAAATCATTTTCCCACACATCCGTCACATTCCTGCCGGACCGGGTTTTTTCATTTCGTGAAGCCCGCAGCCGGTTGCTCGAGCAGTTTAACACCCGGAGTCTGGAAGGATTCGGCTGCGAAAAGCTGCAAGCAGGGATTTGTGCTGCCGGTGCCCTTGTTTTTTATGTTCAGGATGCGCAAAAGCAGGAAATCAGACACCTCACAGGCTTGGAAATATATGTGCTGGATCAATACCTGCTCATTGATGAGGTCAGTTTCAATAATCTTGAGCTGTTTAAAAATTTAAAATCCGGGGCGCGCCAGGGAACGCTGCTCGGGGTGATGGATGCGACTGTCACCGCCATGGGGGGGAGGCTTTTAAAAAAATGGCTGCGGTATCCCCTGGTGGATTTTACTGAAATCAACGCCCGTCTGGATGCGGTTGAAGAGATAAAGAACAGCATCGCCAACCGCAAATCAATCCGAAGTCATTTAAAGTTTGTTGCCGATATCGAACGGCTGGCCGGCAGAATTTCCATGGGGTATTCAAATGCCAGGGATCTTTTGGCGCTGAAGGAATCCATTTTTGCCCTGCCTGAGATTATACGGGAATTAAAACCCCTTGCTTCCGTTTTGTTCCAATGGGATGAATCAGCCATTTTGCCTTTGAAGCAGACGGCAGAACGGATTGAAAGTGCTATTGTGGATGCCCCGCCGCCGACGGTGAATGAAGGCGGGATGATAAAACCGGGATACAACCCAGAGCTTGACGAGTTGATAAAAATTTCCCGTGACGGCAAAAGCTGGTTGGCGGAACTGGAAGCCAAAGAGCGGGAGACAACCCGGATCGGTTCTCTTAAAGTAAGATACAATAAGGTTTTCGGTTATTATATCGAGGTTTCAAAAATCCATTCGAAATCCGTTCCCCCTCACTATGTCCGGAAGCAGACCCTGGTGAATGCGGAAAGGTATATTAC
>JAHECJ010000356.1 GCA_024641805.1 Desulfococcus sp. | reverse complement strand
CGTATGAAAATCTGATTCCGACGGTGGTGGCTGGAAAAATCGCGTCCGTGGAAGCAAACAAGAACATCTCGGTGAAGACGGAAACGGAAGTCGCCCGAATCGCCGGAGAACCTGGTAATTTTACAGTCACGTTGAAGAAGCCCGGCGAAAAGATTGAGTTTGATGTTCCTTTCCCGCTACCGGATGAAATGAAGGTGGATGAAAAAGGAAAAGAACTGGATGCCGAAGCCCTGCACGCGAAATATCTGGAATACAATGTCGGCAAAAAAGATATCCTTCAGCTCGACCCGAACGGTGAAAAATTCGGTGCAGTGATTCTGGCGGCCGGATGGCGGCCGTATCAGCCCAAGGACGGAGAGTTTGGTCATCTGGGGCTGGGACAGGTCCCTGATGTGGTCACCAACTATGAGTTTGAGACAATCGCCGCAAAAGGCAAGATTGTTCGTCCGTCCGACGGCAAGGAAGCCAGGTCGGTGGTGTTTATCCAGAGTCCCGGCAATGGCGATGATTCCGATTTCGCTTACACCGGTGCGGTCACCAGCATGGTGGCATTGAAACAGGCAAAATATGTCTGCAACGATTACTCCGATGGAAAAGCCTATATCTTTTACCAGCACATGCGGACCCCCGGTCTGTCCGAATATTTCTATAAAAACATTCAACAGACTCCCGGAATTTTTATGACCAAGGGCGCGGTGACAGGTGTTTCCAAAAACGGAAGCCGGCTGGCCGTCGAGGCCAGTGATACGCTGCTGGGAGAAAACATTCAGGTGAATGCTGATATGGTGGTTCTGGCCACCGGCATGGTTCCCGTTACGGTGGATAGCCCGGTGGTGAACCTGGCGTATCGTCAGGGTCCCGGATTCCGTGATAATGCGATTTTCGACGGATATGCGGATTCCAACTTTATCTGTTTCCCCTATGAAACCCAGCGAACAGGCATCTATGCCGCCGGCGCGATTCGCCGGAGCATGACGATTGATGAGTCCATGGAAGACGCCACCGGCGCTGCCTTGAAAGCGATTCAGTGTGTGGAGTCATCCAATCGCGGCGTTGCAGTTCATCCGCGTTCAGGAGATATGACATTCCCGGATTTCTTCTTCCAGAGATGTACCCAGTGCAAACGGTGCACGGAAGAATGTCCGTTCGGCGCCCTGGATGATGATGAAAAGGGCACCCCGAAACCGAACCCGACCCGCTGCCGACGGTGTGGAACCTGCATGGGTGCCTGTCCGGAACGTATTATCGGGTTTGCCGATTATAATGTCGACAGCATCGGGTCCATGGTGAAATCCGTCAAGGTTCCTTCCGCAGATGATTTTGCCGACCCCCCGTTCCGGATTCTCGGTCTGGTCTGCGAAAATGACGCACTTCCGGCGCTGGATATTGCCGGGTTGAACAACCTGTCATATTCCGCCGATGTTCGACTGATTCCAGTGCGCTGTCTGGGATCGGTCAACGTGATCTGGATCAAGGATGCCCTGTCCCAGGGTATGGACGGTGTTTTCCTTCTGGGATGCAAACATGGCGATGATTACCAGTGCCATTTTGTTAAAGGCAGCGAGCTTGCCAGTATCCGTATGAAGAAAATCGGTGATGCGCTGGCCAGTCTGGCACTTGAAAATGAAAGGGTTGCGCAGTTTGAAGTAGCCATTGATGAATATGATAAACTTCCGAAGATCATCAATGACTTTGTTGAAATGATTGAAGATCTTGGTCCGAATCCGTTCAAGGGATTCTAATGTTATTTTGCGCGGCCGTTTTTTCTGATAAAAGCGGCCGCGCCCAAAATACAAGTATTCTATAAATGGCGTTAAGATGCCAATGCCAATATGGGAGGTATAAAAATGGCAGATAAATACCTGGTCGAACCAGATGTCGGCTTTATAAAAGAGATTGGCGAATATGGCGGAGATTCATTGAAAAAGTGCTTCCAATGCGCAACTTGCTCAGTGGCCTGCCCGATATCGCCGGATACAAAACCATTCCCCAGAAAAGAGATGATTGCGGCTTCCTGGGGTTTAAAAGATAAACTTGTCGGTAATGGTGACATCTGGCTGTGTCATAATTGCGGCGACTGCTCCACCCTGTGCCCGAGAGGAGCCAAACCGGGTGATGTGCTCTCCGCGATCCGGATGTATGCCATTTCTCACTATGCCGGTTTTCCCGCTCTGGGAAAAATCGTCAATGACCCGAAAAAACTTCCGATCCTGGCCGCGATTCCGGCTGTTCTGTTCCTGGTCGTCGGGCTGGTCCTGAAAATTTTCGGTGTCAACTGGCTGAACTTCAGCCCGGAAAGGGTTGTTGAACATGGTGATACGGTCGGACACATCGCGCATCATATGTTTTTTCATACCTGGATGGTGGATATGATTTTTGTCCCCACATCTATTTTTGTGGTTTCGATTTTTGCGATGGGATTGAAGCGGATGATTGCGGACATGCATGCCAATGCATTGCTTGAAGGCAAGACCGATAAACAGAAAATTGATCCCAAGGGATTTATTGAAGCATTAATTAAAACCCTTCCGACCATTTTAAAACATTCAAAATTTTCCGAATGCGGTGAAAACACGGAACGCGCCACACCGCACATGATGGTATTCTTCGGTTTTATCGGCCTGGCCGTTGTCACCGGAATTTTCTTTGTGGTCCTTTACGGATTCGGTATTCATGGTCCCTACCAGCAATTCAACCCGGTCAAACTGCTGGCCAATGTCAGTGGTATTGCCCTGGTGATCGGTGGATTGCTGATGATTAAAAACCGCAAGGCAAAGAGTGCCGATCAGGTGACGACTTACAAAGACTGGTTTTTAGTCGGTCTGGTGTTTGCCCTGGGTCTGACCGGTATGCTCACCGAACTGACCCGATTGGCGGATGCGGCGTTTCTGACCTATCTGCTGTATTATGTTCATCTGATGTGTGTTTTTATTCTGTTTATTTCGCTTCCGTTTTCAAAACTGGCCCACCTGGTTTACAGAACCACAGCCATGGCATACAATGAGTATGCCGGAAGAAAATAATATTTTTATTCTAAAATAAAGCTAAACAAAAAAAGGGAGATCCGTTAAACCGGATCTCCCTTTTTTAGTTTTTTTTGAAGAACGCGTCCTTAAATTTTAATATTTTCGTTCATCTGAATGGGGTATTGTTTTTATCGGATAACTAATGATACTCTCAAAAAGCTGGAACGATTACGGCAAACAAAATAGTGCAAGCACCTGAAATTCTAAGACAGTGTTCAGACCGGTATCGTCCTGATTTATCCGTTTTAGATCCTGCGGCATACGGGTAGTTTTATGGTATATAGGGGATGCATGAAAAAAATAATCCGAATACTTGCCTGTTTTATTCTATGCTGGGCCGCATTGGCAGAACCGGTGAAGGCGGAAGCCGATGAGCCGGTGATGCCGGTCTATTACTTTCAAAGACCCCCGTATTACATGAAACTGTCCAATGGGAAAGCCGGCGGGTTTTTGGTAGATATTACGGAAATGATATTTAATCAGGCCGGCATCCCGCATCAGTTTGTTGAGCTCCCGCCCAAACGGATTCTCAAGGAGATTGAACAAAATAAGTTTTCCTGCTCCATCGGGTGGTTTAAAAATTCAGAGCGCGAAACATTTGCCCTGTTCAGTGATGTGATCTATCAAAGCCGGCCGACCATCGTTGTGATGCGACTGTCATCCATGCCATTATTTCCGGAAAAACCGACCCTTGACCAGGTCTTGAAAAGTTCTCTGGCGCTGGGTATAATAAGCGGGTTCTCTTACGGACCGGTAATCGATGCGGCTATATCATCCATAAAACCAACATTATATGCCATCAGCGGTGATCCGGAAAATCTTCTCAATATGATCTATAATGAACGCCTGGACTATGTGTTCATGGCGCCGGAGGAGGCCAATTATATTCTCCGTAACGATTTTTCGCTAAAA
>JAHECJ010000355.1 GCA_024641805.1 Desulfococcus sp. | reverse complement strand
ACCAACCGGGTGTCATTTCCGACTGCAATGCCCAGCATCTTCACCTTGGAATTCAAATCCGAATCAGTTGAAATAATATTGTAAAGCTTGTTTACCCGGGGTGCATTTTTATGGCATTCCGGGCAAAGCGCGCTAAGCACTTCAATCACTACCAGCTTGGACCTTATCTGGTTTAACGTAAAATCAGACCCGGCATCCAGGCCGAGGTATTGAATCATCTCCGGACTTATCGACCTATCCATTTTAAAGGAGGGCATTATTGTGCCTTCGGAAATTAACGTGGTGCCTGTATTTGCATAAACCGGCATCATTCCGGTCGCACTGACCATCAACATCGTTAAGCACGCCACTGCACCCCAAAATCTATTAATACCCACAACGATTCCCCCTTTTTCTATCCATATGCAATTTCTCTTAAAACGCCTTCATTAAAATAATAATCATTGATTAATTTTTTACATCACACTGAATTTAATATGATTAGCAGAAATTTTCAGCATTTAAAAGATAAATAACACCAGCAAATCACGTATATAGATTAAAACCTGAATCTGCGGGCGAAAAAGACAAAAAGGTCCGGCAAAATTTTTTTTGCCGGACCTTTTTAATTTTCATTACAAGACGTTCTGGTTAACCGCCGAAAGATACCTCAGGGATTTCCACGATTGCCTTGCTCCCGGCCTCGATGGCCGTCATTTTACCCAAAGTGACGGGCAGAATCGCCTGGATAAAATACTCCGCCGACCGGACCTGTCCTTCATAAAAGGCAGCATTCTTGTTTTTGTTTATTTTCTCCAGCCGGGCGTCGCCCTCAAGGCCGCCGACCAGTTCATCCAGCTTGGGAGCAGAGATATTGGCCCGCCACAGGAGCATCCAGGCCATGATGATATCTCCCATAACATCAAGAAATGTAGAGGCATGTGAGAACGCAACCTTAAAATCTAACGACATGGCGGTCTGCCCCATATGCATGGCAACGCCGCCCAGGCGGTTAACGGCTGTTTCCAACTGTTCCGCCAGGCCGTCCAGCCCTTTTGTTTGTTTGGCCCGCGCAACCGTTTTCTGGATTTCTCCCAGAAACTCCATAAAAACAGCGCCTTTTTTCATACCCATTTTTCTTCCTAAAAGATCCATCGCCTGAATCCCGTTGGTGCCTTCATATATGGAATTGATCTTTGAATCCCGCATCAGCCGTTCTACCGGATAATCCGCTGTGTAGCCATAACCGCCGTAAACCTGCATGGCCTGGACCGTGCAGTCAAATCCACGGTCCGTGCAGTAGGATTTAATAATCGGGGTCAAAAGTCCGATAAAATCATCAATTTTGGTTTTCTCTGCTTCGCTGTCCGCACATTCCATTTTGTCAAACAAAGAAGCTAAATAGTATACGAAACTGCGCATCCCTTCGGTATGGGATTTCATCCACATCAGCATTCTCCGGACATCCGGATGCCGGATGATGTTGACGGACTGGGCATCCTTGTTCAGCATATCGGCCAGATCCCGGCCCTGAATTCTCTCTTTCGCATAATTGACTGCATACAAATACGCACAGGAAGCATTGAAAAGTCCCAGTGCGCCGACACCCAGCCGGGCTTCGTTCATCATGTGGAACATGACCCGCATGCCTTTGTTTTCTTCACCCAGCAGTACGCCTCGGCAGCCGCCCTTTCCGCCGAATGTCAGTTGGCAGGTGGGGCTGGCATGGAGTCCCAGTTTTTCCTCAATCCCGGTACAGACCACATCATTGAGTTCTCCGAGGGAGCCATCGTCATTGACCCAGACTTTGGGGACGATAAACAGGGAAATCCCCTTGGTCCCGGCAGGTGCGCCTTCGATTCTTGCCAGTACCGGATGGATGATATTTTCTGTCAGGTTATGTTCGCCGCAGGTAATAAAAATCTTATTTCCGGAAATATTATAGGTACCGTCATCATTTTTTACTGCCGAGGTCGTCAGGGCGCCGACATCGGACCCGGCTTCCGGTTCGGTCAAAACCATTGTACCGCCCCACTGGCCGGAATACATTTTGCCCAGATACAATTCCTTTTGTTTTTCCGTCCCGAAAACTTCAATCATTTTAGCAGCACCGTGGGTGGCAAACCCGAAGGCGCCAAACGAAAAATCCGCGCCCACAAGGTATTCGGCAGACGCCTGGGACACTAAATGAGGAAGGCCCTGTCCACCAATTTCCGGATCTTCGGTCATGGCAATCCATTCCCCTTCGCAAAACAGTTTGTAGGGTCGATGAAAGCATTCCGGAACGGTCACCTGGTTGTTTTCAAACTTCAGGCCGACTTTATCCCCCTCCTCGTTTACCGGAAGTATTTCCTTGATCGCAAAGTTACGCGCTTCAGTAATGATCATGTCGAACATCTTGCGGTTCATGCCTTTGTAGCGCTCATGTCTGGTAATTTCTTCCAGTCCAAGCTGTTCATACAATACAAAATCAACATCCCTTCGATCTGCAATTTGCTGTGCCATGGTGCATTCCTTTCATTCTTTTAAATTCATGCGTAACTAGTTATTTTAAAATATCATACACTATCAATTAGTTATAAAATTTTAAACCAAACGGTTTCTCTTGCGGCATTCTTTTTTCCGAAAAATAAAAAAATATTTTGTATTTCCCAGCCGTCCTTTGTCAAGAGCATCTTTACCTTTTCGTTAAGTTTGGAGGACTAATTTCAAATTAACATGCTGAAAACAAATAACATTACACCGGATAAACACAATTAAAAAAATTGAACCCCGCTCAGACATTGAATGATCTTTTTTTTGTTTATTACCAGCACCGGCCTAAGCAAATTATCCATGAAGCACAATTAAAAAGCCTGGCGCTCACGTATCACACATCATCCGTTGCAAAAGCAGCCGGGGCCGAACTTTATTCTTTAATTTCACAACGTTGAAAATAAACAAAATCCCTATTGATCGATTGGTATATGCCTTGTATATTAATTAAATAAATCAAGAACATGATCGGTTTTGCACTTTTTGTTTTTTTAGAATATTCTTAATATGATCCATTTGCGGTGGACAGTTTCCCCATAACCCGAAATCAACCCGCCCAAAAGATGGCACAAAAAGCTAAAAACCGGGGGAGATCAACAAACTGAAAAACCCTCTATGGTTTAACATTTTTTATTTATTTATAAATATTCATTTATCTGCAAGGAGTGCCAAAATGAAAAAACTGATATTTATGATAATAATCGTATCTAT
Source organism: Desulfococcus sp. (assembly GCA_024641805.1). Lineage (GTDB taxonomy): Bacteria > Desulfobacterota > Desulfobacteria > Desulfobacterales > Desulfosalsimonadaceae > SURF-3. The sequence goes on along the minus strand of JAHECJ010000355.1, from coordinate 717 downwards.
CTTCTTTGTTGTTCCGAATGCTATGGCTTACAAAGAAGGGGATTTGGAATTGACACTGGGTGGAAACGGCTCCAGCGACGAACAATTTAATGGAACAGTTTTTAATATTGAAGCCGGCCTGGGGTATTTCATGAGCAAAAACTTTGAAACAATCTGGCGGCAAGGAATTTCATATGCCGATGCCCCCGGCAGCAACAACTGGAATGGTTCTACCCGTTTCTCGCTTGATTATCATTTTGATTTATCCCGCTTGTACCCGTATCTTGGTGCCAATATCGGCTATTTATACGGTGATACGGTGGAAGAGCAATTTATTGCCGGCCCGGAAGGCGGTATAAAATATTTTGTCAACACCAAAACGTTCATTACCTGTGGCGTCGAATACCAGTTTTTCTTCAAAAATAAGGATGAAGCCGATGAGAATTATAATGATGGACGATTTGTCTATATTCTAGGCATTGGCTTTAAATTTTAATCTGAGATATTAAAATTTTGATACCTACGACAAAGCCGCTGGGAGACCATGCGGTTTTGTTTGTTTTTATTTGGAAATTTTTGACCTTGAGGGCACAATTTTGATTTTAAAAAAATTAGCTGCTGTTAAAATCTTTAAATCCTCATATAAATCCAGGTTATTTTTACATCTTGTCAATATAAGGATTCCATCCCCCAAACAGGTTTACGGCCATTCAGCTCCTAAAAGCTTCGCGACATTAA
>JAHECJ010000354.1 GCA_024641805.1 Desulfococcus sp. | reverse complement strand
ATAGATCGAACCATTACCATATTCATTTGGCATTTTCCATACAGATGAGAAAAATGTTTTTTCGGCGGATGGATTAAATATTAAAAATAAATAGTTAGGACGCAAATTTTTTATGGGGGGGGTATCTTGACTGCAGTCATGACAACAAATGGTTCCCGGATAAAATACGCCCGAGGCTTATCTCACAACCGGGTGCATTTTTTTGCGAAGACAATGGTTGTTCCTATCGGGATTCAGGTTTTAGTTCCATTTTTCGCTCCTGACACCCGACACCTGACTGCTGAATACCGGGACTAATCTATCAATCACAAAACAACAGATAGTTATCATTAAATTTAAAATACCTTTGGACGGAATTCAGGTCGATTCTTACTTGCTAATATTGTTGAAAATGTTATTTTTATTGACACTAAAAAGCTGTCTTTATATGGTTTTTACGAAATCAATCATGTCTGTTTGAGCGCAGACATGCCATGGGAGTACGAAGAAGCGAAAAACAGCAGCACAGAACCTTGAGCCGGGCATGTGAGCCGGTTTTTTTGTAATGGGTGAGCCTCGAGTTGAGATCAAATAAAAAAGACATTTCTTTTGCTGAAGCGGAATTCCATAAAAAGCAATACACGAGTGCAATGGAGAATGAGATGAAAAACGGGTCGGCTAAATCATATTCCCTGTCAGTGATTATTGTGGCCATGAATGAAGAAGACCGGATTACCCCCTGTCTGGAATCCGTAGCCCCCATTGCCGATGAAATCATCATATTTGACAGCGGCAGCAGCGATCGGACCGTTGAAATTTCAAAGCAATATACCAATCAGGTATATGTAACGGAAGACTGGCCCGGGGACGGTCCGCAGAAACAGCGGGCCCTTGAAAAGGCGACATGCGATTGGGTCCTTTGCATTGATGCGGATGAGGCACTGACGCCGGAGCTCCGCGAAGAAATCGATTCGGTATTAAGCAGGTCGCCCGCGGAACAGGGGTTCAAGCTGAAATGGCTGCCGTTGATTTTCGGCCATAAATTATACCATGGGCGAAGTGCGCGGGCCCCGCTCAGGCTTTTCCGCAGGCAGGGCACCCGCTTTTCACCGGCGGTGATCCATGGAAAGATTCTTCTGGCGCCGGGGAAGGTCGGAAAATTAAACGGCCGGCTGCTTCATTACACGCACCGGGATTTTGAACACTACCTGTATAAAAACAGACTGTATGCCTGGTTAGGAGCCAAAAAACGGTATGAAGACGGTAAGACGGGATACGGATTGTCCGGTGCGGCATTAAGGGCGCTGTTTACATTTATCCTGGTATACATCCTCCGGCTGGGGTTTTTAGACGGCCGGGTGGGGTTCCTGGTGGCCGTGATGTACGCTCAGAGCAGTTTTAACAAATACGCCGGGCTGTGGACGCTGAGACATGAAGCGGCCATGCAGAAAAAGGCGGCATCCGCGGGGGATCATTGAGAAGATATCTTTTTTACGTCAGCCAGCTCTATTCATTTGCCATTGTTCGGCCGTTGCAGAACATTATCATCGGCCGCGGGGATGACGTCGCCTGGTTTTTTGATAACCCGGAAAAATTACTGCCCTACCTCAGGCCCAATGAGAAGTGCCTGAAAACCGTTGCTGACGTCATGGCGTATAATCCCTGCGCTGTTTTTGTTCCCGGGAATATGGTGCCTGATTTTTTCCCCGGAATAAAGGTCGAGCTGTTTCACGGGTTCCATGCCAGAAAACGGACGGATGAAAGAGGGCATTTCAGGATCCGGAATTTTTTTGACCTCTACTGCACCCAGGGGCCGGATACGACGCTGCCGTTTAAAGCCCTTGAAAAAAAACATGGTTCTTTTGAGGTGGTGGAAACCGGCTGGCCCAAAATGGACCCCCTGTTTGAAGTGCATACACACACAAAGCTGAAAAAAGACCGGAAGGTGATTCTGCTGACCTCAACATTTACCCCGCGATTGAGTGCGGCGCCGGCACTGTTTGAAACAGTCCGGCAAATTGCTGAAACCGGAAAATGGAAATGGCTGGTTAATTTCCATCCCAAGATGGATCCGGCGGTGAATGAAAATTATCGATCCATTCAGAGCGATCATCTGGTGTTTATTGATACGGATGATGTGATTCCCCTTTTAAAACAAGCCGACATTATGGTTTCCGACACGTCTTCGATCCTGTCGGAGTTTCTGCTGCAGCAAAAGCCGGTGGTGACGTTTAAAAACCGTGATCCCGGCCCTCAATTGTTGAACATTACAGAACCGAAAAAGCTTGAAGCAGCCATTACGCTGGGGCTGACCCACCCGGAATCCCTGATGAAAGAGATTAAGGCATATTCAGACCATATCCATCCTTACCGGGACGGACGTTCAAGTATCCGGGTCCTGGAGGCTGCCGACCGGTTTGTTGCCAAAGGACGGGATCATCTGAAACCCCGACCGCTCAATCTCATCCGGCGTCTGAAGATCAGAAAGCAGCTGGGCTATTATCGGTTTTAGACGGTATTTTCCATGCATAAATAAATTCCGTATAAAGAAATCGGTTCAGGCTTATTCTCGGGTGAAAGAAAGGCCTTGGAAAAAGATGGCAGGCCAGGACTCGGATGGGTCAATCCGTCTGAATCTTTAAGGTATTTGGCGTGCGCCGGCGCATCCCTTTGGGATGGTTTACGCTTGACAATTTTTTTTGCAAAAAAGATAAGTAGTCATGATAATAAATAAATAGTTAACACTTGAACCAGGTGGTCAAAATTTTTAACCGCTTAATCAGGTAACATATTAATTCAATGTGATTAAAGGATGTTGAAATGAACCCGTTAGCCAAAGAACTCAACTCAGTGATTGAAAAGGGTAACCCGAATTTGATGGCCATGCTGTCTGATATCGGGAAACAGCTGTTTTTCCCCAAGGGGATTTTGTCCCAGAGTGCCGAAGCCAAGGAAAAAGCCTATAAAATCAATGCCACGATCGGGATTGCAAAAGAAGGTAATGCCACCATGGCGCTGCCGTCCGTGATGGCAAATATTTCAGGGCTCCCAGCAGAGCAGTCGCTGACCTATGCGCCGTCGTTCGGTATTCCGGGGCTCCGGGCGGCATGGAAAGATGCCATTTATGAAAAAAATCCGTCTTTGGCCGGAAAAGAGATCAGTCTCCCTGTGGTCACCAATGGAATTACACACGGCATCAGCGTGTTTGCCGATGTCTGGGTGAATCCCGGCGACGTGGTCATTCTGCCGGACATGTTCTGGGGCAACTACAACATGATATTAAACGTCCGGAAGCAGGCGACCATTAAACATTTTAAGATTTTTACGGAAGCCGGAGGATATAACACGGACGCATTTGCCGAACGGGTCCGGGAGGAAGCCAAAAATAATGATAAGATTATCGTTTTGATGAACTTTCCGCAAAACCCCACCGGCTATACCCTCACGGTGGATGAGGCGGACCGGATCGTTCAAATTCTAAAAGAAGTGGCGGAAAGCGGAACCCATGTGATTGCCGTGGCCGATGATGCCTATTTCGGCCTGTTTTTTGAAGACAATGTATTGAAAGAATCGATTTTTGCCAGACTTTCAGGGATCCATCCCCGGCTGCTGGCTGTAAAGTTAGACGGCGCCACAAAAGAAAATTATGTCTGGGGGCTGCGGGTCGGTTTCATCTCCTATGGATGCACGATCGATACTGACGCAAAAAAAGTGTACGATGCGCTGGAAAGAAAGACCGCCGGTGCAGTCCGGGGTAATATTTCCAATGCCAGTCATTTAAGCCAGTCCATTGTCCTGGCATCCATGAAAAGCGATTCGTTTGCCGCTGAAAAAGAAGAGAAATACAAGATTCTCGAAGCGCGTGCCAAAAAAGTCAAAGAGGTTCTGGCAGATCCCAAATACAAGGACGCCTGGGATGTGTACCCGTTTAATTCCGGTTATTTCATGTGTGTCCGTCTCAAGAGCATCAAGGCGGAAA
>JAHECJ010000008.1:14479-15051 GCA_024641805.1 Desulfococcus sp. | reverse complement strand
ACTTTCACCGTCGAACAGGGCCAAAAAGGTCCTTCGGCCGTCAATGTAACGGTCATCTAACGATACAGTAGCACTCGAAAAAAGAGGCGCCCGGCTGGAAAAGCAGGGGCGCCTTTTTTTTATGATTTACTCGGCTATCCCCGCATTGCCGCCCGTGTTATAAAACCAGCGTTCAAAACGATATCTATTCTTTGCATTCTCATGGCTTCTGTTGTAATATATATCAACTTTTTCCGATGCTTAAAAACAGGGTCGCAACACATCAAATGAAGGATTGAATTTATGGGGTCGCCTTCGGTTGAACAATCATACGAGAACTGGCGCAGCCGGTTGTATGAAATCATATTCGGAACAGACACACCGGCGGGCAAGGCATTTGATGTCATCCTGATCTGGAGCATTATTTTCAGCATTGTCATTGTCGTGTTGGAAAGCGTTCAAAGTATCCGAAGGATTTATGGAGACATCCTTTACGGAATCGAATGGTTTTTCACTGTGTTGTTCACCATTGAATATATTCTGCGCCTGATCAGCGTTAAACGCCGGCTAGGATATGCCTTCAGTTTTTTCGG
>JAHECJ010000008.1:0-14436 GCA_024641805.1 Desulfococcus sp. | reverse complement strand
CAGAGTATTTAAACTGACACATTTCACTAGGGAAGCCGGTATCATCATGAGCGCGCTTCGGGCAAGCAGCCGGAAAATCGGCGTATTCATTTCAGCGGTTCTGGCGATTGTCGTCATCACCGGTTCGGTTATGTATGTGCTTGAAGGGGAAAAGAGCGGGTTTGCCGACATCCCCACCAGTATTTACTGGGCGATCGTGACGCTGACCACTGTCGGTTATGGAGATTTATCCCCGCAAACGCCATTAGGAAAAGCGATTGCTTCTTTTCTGATGATCATGGGGTATGGAATTATAGCGGTCCCGACGGGAATTGTCACGGTTGAACTATCCCAGACAGCTAAAAATGATGCGGCGATGCATATATGTCCGGGATGCGGTATCTCGGGGCATACTGTCGATGCCAGGTATTGCAGGAATTGCGGTGAAAAACTGACCGGCTGAATTTGTTTTTGCGTTTAAACGTTAAGCAGAAAGCTGATTTATTGATTTTAATGTAAACAGCCTTATTTTGATTGTTAGCCGGGCAGTTGTTATTTGATGAATAACGCTGAAGTGATTTCGGTTTTCAGTTTTATATGGTGAGGAAGAGGTGATGAGTAAATTCAAAATTCATCCCATTGTGATGGGAACGAAAATTTTTGACAAGGGAATGATGACGTATCAGCATGACTACGGAAAAAAATACACCATTCCCATTTACTGCTGGTACATCGAAGGCGGTGATAAAAAGATTCTGGTGGATACCGGTGAAATGAATCCTATTAAATCAAAGGATCGGGAAACGGCTATTGGGGGCACCATTTATACGTTTGAAGAAGGGCTGGGGTTGTGGGGCTTAGCGCCTGACAATATTGATATTGTCATTCATACCCATCTTCATAACGACCACTGTGAAAACGATTATAAATGCGTGAACGCCTCATTTTATGTGCATAAAAAAGAACTGGAGCGCATCCACGATCCTCATCCCCTGGATTTCCGGTATATGGCGGATTATATCGAAGATGTCGAGGACAACGGGCAGATTATTGTCGTGGACGGGGACCGGGAAATTGTTCCGGGCATCCGGGTCCTGCATACCCCGGTGCATACGGAAGGCGGGCTGACCGTCCTTATCGACACGGAAAAGGGGCAAGCGGCCATCACCGGTTTTTGTGTGATCATGGAAAATTTTCACCCGCCCATCGAAATCACCGCCATGGAAATGGAAGTGATCCCGCCCGGCACCCATGTCAATACGTATGAATCCTATGACATCATGTTAAAGGTCCGGGAGTTGGCCGAAATATTATTGCCGCTGCATGAACCTAAGTTTTCGGGAATGAAGGAAATTCCGTAAATTTGACCGTGATTCCAGGAGTTTTTACCAGAGAATCGCTGTTTTGTGGCGTGGTGTAATTTTTTATTTTTTTTCTTTTTTCTTTTGCCGCTTTTCCTTTAGCGAAAGCTGGCTTTTTTTCTGTTCTTCGCGTTTGCCTTTATCTTTTTTCCCTTTTTCGCCCATCTCATTCCTCCTTTCTCATAAAAAATTCATATCACATTCATGATTAAGGCGTTTTTTCAGCAATTGGCAGTCTTTAAATGGACGAAATAAAATCATCCCAATCTTTGTGCAGCCCACCTTCCTTTTTCCCCCCGAGATTATTCTACAATTTCCAAAACGGTTCTTTTTTTTATCTTGGCGGACGCAGCGGTTAAGATTGCCCGCATCGCTTGAGCGGTTTGACCCTTCTTCCCGATAACTTTTCCCATATCCTCTTTGGCCACCCTTAATTCTAAAACAGAGGTCTGGTTTCCTGCTATCTCTTCAACCGTTACTTGTTCCGGATGGTCAACCAGTGACTGAGCAATATACTTAATCAACTCTTTCATCGCTTCCTCTCCTTTGTTGTCTTGGCTGGTGAGATCTTGAAATTGAAATACTATACCGATTCTGTTTTTCTAACAGTGACATTAGTGATCATAAAAAACAACCATCATTTACACGGGTATTGTGCGCTGATGTTGTGTTGCTGTTCAAAGTCTTCACTCTGGACGGATGCTTTTACCGGTCTGATCAGAACGATTTCAGGGCGAACGGGAGATCTCATGGGCGGGCCCCAGGATCCGGTGCCGCAGGTGGTATATATCTGGAAGTCCCCAATCCGGTTCAGTCCGTAGTCATATTTTTTAAACAGAAGACGTGTCACGAAATTAAAAGGGAAAATCTGCCCGTGATGGGTATGGCCGGAGAGTTGAAGGTCGCAGTTTAACTTTTTGTTTAATTCAAAGGACGTATCCGGCATCCAGTAGCTCGAGAAATGACGGCTCGCGAGGTCCCCGGAATTTTTTTTAAGATTGGTTGGGGTGTGAAACATTAGAATCCGGGCATGAGCGCCGGTCTCTTTTTCGGGCAGATTGGTGATATCTGAAATACGGTGGATTCCAGGATAACCGACTCCCAAAACTTCAAGCCCGTCTATGGTAACCATCTCGTTGTCCAGAATCCGGAAAGGGGCCTTTCGGATGATAGACAGGGCCTTTTCAATGCCTACATAATATTCGTGATTGCCGGTAACAAAGAAGATGCCATGCCTGGCGTGGAGCCGCTTGAGAGGTTCGATAAATTCTTCATAATTTCCGCTCACCCCGTCGAGCAGATCCCCGGTGATCAGAATGAGATCCGGGTCCAGGCCGTTGACCTGTGAAACGACACGTTCAGCAAAAGATTTTCCGTGAATGGTTCCCAAATGCACGTCAGAAAGCTGGACTATCCTGCTCCTCTCCCAGTTCGGTGGAAGATGTTTAAACCCGATGGTTATTTCCCGGACACAGGGGTGGAATGTGCTCCAGAGGCTGTAAACGGAGTATGCGGCAGCAAAAGATAACATTATTGCGGCGATGGTCATGCGAGAGCCGGGCAATCCGGTCAGCTTTAACACGCCGATTATTATCCAGGTTGCCGATACTGCGACCAGAAAATGGATCAGAAAACCCATCCAGACCGCGGCAAACCGGTAATACCCGATGGTCCAGACGTTCGTTTGCCAGTGGAGCATAAAAAACGCCGAGATAAATGAAAGGCACAGGAAAACCATGATCGTGTAGGTTATGGTTTTTGAAGACGGGCGGGATATGCTGAAAAAATGCACCAGGCTTTTGAAAAAGGCAAAGTGCATGCCGAAAATCAGTAAAAGGACAATCAGGATGAATAGGATGAATTTAAAAGACATTGGTTATGGTTTTATTCGCAAAAGTTGTTTTTATTGGATGTTTGCCAGGTCGGTGCTCATTTATCCATTGTATCCGGTTGGGACCAGCAGGAGGCTAATCTTTGAGCGTATTCCAGCTACCGTAGATTTGTAAGGTTCTTTTTCCCCATTTACCGTCTTTGTTTTTTAAAACGCCCATGACCAAATTGCTGCTGATGATTTTTTTAACTTTAAATTCGCGTCCCCAGTAATCCTGAACGATTATTCCTTTTCTCACCAGCCTTTTTGCCTCCCTTTCGCTGCAGTAATCACAAAACCAGGCATGAACCGGAATAACGGTATTTTTTTCAACCTGATCGATATCTTCTGTTTTTCCGCAGCCGTTACAGACTCTTTTTCGGGCCTTGATTTTAATAATCTGCTTGGGGATCTGCAGTTTTTCGAGGGCCGTCTTTTTTTCAAGGTCATGGCTTTCAAGCAGAAATTCAATAAAGTCAAAATCATCCTCAGGTTCTTGAGCCCGATGGGGTGCCTGAAGCAGCTCCGGGTTTATCGCTTCATGATCAGCAGATTCGGGTGCTGGTATTGGGGTTGTTTGTTGAACCGGCGGCTGAACAGGTTTCGGTGCTTGGGGTTTCGAAGTCTGCGGAGCCGGCTTCATTTCTTTTTCGGACTTCCGCGGTTTCAATTCATTGAACTGTTGCCGGCATCCTTTGCACCATCTGTCTTGGGCGCCGGAATTGTCCGGCTGATGCTCAAATTCTTCAATCAGGCGGGTCTTGCCGCATTTTTCACAGATTTTATTCAGCGGCGCGGCTGACCGCTCCCTTTCTTTCAGCTTTGCTGCGAATTGATCAAAACAGATTTTGCAGAAGGCATAACGGCCGTCCGGGCTGAACTTGTTTTCATAAAAATCGTCAACCGGTTTGTTCCTGCGGCAGCTTCTGCATATTTTTTCTTTAATTTTATCCATAATCTGTTTGACTTCCGAGGTCCCGACCAGCCGCCCTTTCTTGCGGCAGGTGCGCGCAAGCAGATCACAGGTCTGGTAATTAATTATCCACAAACGGCTCAAGCTCATCTAACCGGCCGTCTTAGTCCTTCTCATTCCCCATATATTTTAAGGTCGGACAATGTCCATGGAATTGCCGGGAATCGAATAAGTCTGTGGGTATCATCGTTCATGGCAATTTTCATGGTTTTAATAATAACGGAAAAGACATCCGCCAGGCATATTCTCTGCTGCCCAATTCCGTTAGCCAGGCTGTTGAAAAACTATTGCGCTTGATAAAACTGCGTTAAAATTCGCCTCAAAGTGGTCATTTATAGATATGAAATCCGCTTTTTCGTTGCCCCGGCTTAAATTTGGGGCCTTGTTTTCTCTGCGCTCATAGCGTTTTTCAACAACCATTTAGATGCTATATTCGTTTTAACAGGTTCTGCGTGGTGCTGATCTCCACATAAGAAGCCCCGTTGTCTGATCCGAAATTTCCGGCCAGGACAGTGATCAGGTCGTCTTCTTCAAAACGGTTTTCCGATAATAACTGGGTGAGCGCGGATTCCAGAAATTCATGGGACGTCAGATCCCGTTTCATGTAATATGCGCGGACGCCGAAGGACAATCCCAGCTCCCGCATGACCCGCTTGCTGTAGCAAAAGGCATAAATCCGGTTTTCGCCACGATAGGCAGCGAGGCTGAGGATGGTTTTGCCGCTGATGGTATCCGCAATCAGGGCTTTGGTGTTCAGTCGCAGCGCCGCCTTTACCGCTGCCTTGGAAAGATATCCGGTGACATCATTCTCACTTTCATAGGAGGTGTCAATAAATGTGCTGAGGCTGGATTCCACTTCAGCGGCTATTTTAGCCATCATTTTAACCGCCTCCAGAGGATATTTTCCGGAAGCGGTTTCACCGGAGAGCATGACCGCGTCTGTATGATCCAGGCAGGCATTGGCAACATCAGAGACCTCAGCCCGCGTTGGTCTGGGAGAGTTGATCATGGACTGAAGCATCTGGGTGGCGATGATCACCGGCTTGCGCCTGGCAATACATTTCTTGACCAGGTTTTTCTGGATAATGGGGATTCTTTCCGCCGGTATTTCGATGGCCAGATCGCCCCGGGCAATCATGGCACCATAACAATGATCAAGTATTTCATCAATATTATCAACGCCTTCCTGGTTTTCTATCTTAGCGATGATTTTGATCGGGCTTTTTTCCGCATCCAGGATTTCCTGGATGGCCAGAACATCTTCTTTTCTTCTGACAAAAGAATGGGCGATAAAATCAATGTCGTTGTCGACGGCAAATTTAATAAAGGTCCGGTCTTTTTCGCTGAGGGACGGCAGGTTTTTGATTTTGACGGAGGGCAGGTTAATGCCTTTACGGCTTTTGATGGCACCGTCATTTTTTATCTCACAGGTCAGTGCGTCGTTTTTTTTGTCAATAACGCACAGTTCGATATCTCCGTCATCAATCAGTATCCTGTCGCCGATCGACACATCCTCAACCATGTCTTCATAATTGACATACAGACATTCATTTGATGATGATTTATTTTTGTCCCCTTTAATGCAGAGGGTATCCCCGGATTTCACCGGGAGTTCCCCGTTTATTTCGGTAATGCGGATTTCGGGTCCCTTGGTGTCGATCATCAGGGCGATCCGGTCGGAAACCGTACGAACGTTTTGAACTACTGTTAACGCATCTTCCGGCGTCATGTGCGCGGTATTCATCCGGACCACGTTCATCCCGGCCTTAAACATTTGTTCCAGTAAGGTGACATCACACATTTTGTTTGAAATGGTTGCGATAATTTTTGTTTTTTTCATCAATTCACCTTATTCCGAAATGTTTTTAAAAACTCTCCAAAACCTGGGCCGTGCATTTTTTGAAAATATCAACATAGCTTAATCCGGTTAACCGTTTCATACAAGAAATTTTCAGCCGCCAAAGCATAAGTTTCCGGTGCATCGGCGGTACCTGTCTTGCCGGAGCCAAATAGCGATTGAAGTCGGGTATGATTGCTGGTAGATTTTTAACACCTCGTTAAAGTATTTACAAAGATTGTCTCTCTTATTTGATAATCTTTTGTTGTGAAAACAGGGGGTGTTCATGTCAGGTTTCCGGGTTCAGGTTTCAGGCTTAATTTCTGACACCTGACTTCTGAATACCGGGATTGATGTAAGTTTTAAATAACAAATAGGTATTGTCAAGCAGAGCCCCTTGGACACGGATCTTTATAAAAAATCGGGAGAAGATGACATGGCGGAAGAGGGAATCTTTCTGGAAAGAAAGGGCAAGGTGGCGGTGGTGACCATTCATCGACCGCAGCGGCGGAATGCGTTTAACGAACACATGTTTCTTGAACTGGCGAGGGTCACTGATGAGTTGAAACTGAATTTGCCACGCGCCGTTGTAATCGCCGGCGGCGGGGAGAATGTTTTTTCTTCCGGGTTTGATGTTAATCCGGATAATCCCTGGGTCGCAAAGCTCATTGATGCGGTGGAGAAATCAGACCAAACAACGGCGGAATCGTTGATTGGTCAGATTCGGAAAATCGTGGATGAATTCGTAGCTCTGCCGGTTCCGATTATTGCCGCCATAAACGGGTTGGCCTATGGCGGCGGCGCCGAGTTGTCTGTCCGGTGCGACCTGCGGGTTATGGACCCCAATGCGGAGATCTGTTTTTCCGAGGTCCGTCTGGGGCTGATGCCGGACTGGGGGGGCGGCGCCTCGCTTGCGCATCTGGTCGGCTCGTCCCGGGCGGCGGATATGATCCTGACGGCCAGAAAAGTCAAGGCTGGTGAAGCCATCAATTTCGGGTTGGTGAACCGGATCAGTCGTCCGGGGGAATGTCTGGAGGAAGCGATCCGCCTGGCGGAAATGATCACGCGAAACGGCCCCCGGGCGGTGCGTTATTCATTGCAGATGATTCGCCAAAGCCGGAATCAATCCTTGAATCAAACCCTGGACATGGAGGCGGACAAGGCGATTTCGCTGATTGTTTCCGGTGAGTGTTTTCATGGGGTGGCCGCGTTTTTGGATAAGAAGGAACCCGAATTCCCGGACGTCGATTTTGATTCTGCGGACGTCTAACTTTTTTACAGGGAAAAAGATTCCCATGCCTGAAAATTTTAAAAACGATGACTGGCGAGTCAACGAACAGCGGTTAAGCCGGATTCTGGATGATGCCGGTGCCGGGATTTTTTTCCTGGATCAAACCGGTCGTTTTATTCGGACAAATGCGGCCATGTGCCACCGCCTGCTGTATGCGCCGGGAGATCTTGAAGCCAGGGTTGCCCTGGATTTGCTGTACGAAAAAGATGCGGACGAGATCAAAGACATATTGCGTGAAATGGCGGCCGGGGAAAGGAACGCGTACCGCCGCCAGATCAGGTATCGGCGAAGGGACGGGTCGGTTTTCTGGGGGGATATGTCCCTGACATTGATTCAAAGCAAAGAGAAGAAATTTGAAACCATCATCGGCGTGGTCATTGACATCAACGAGCAGAAGCAGGCCGAGGAAAAACTGCGGACCAGCGAGGAAAAATATCGCCGGGTGTTTGATAAATCAGGAGTCGCATCCATCATTATCGAAACGGATATGACCATTGCCATGGCCAACGAGGAATTTGAGAAACTCACCGGGTATGCCAAAAATGAAATCGAACACCAAATGAAATGGTCGGCATTTGTGGTGCCGCAAGATCTTGAAAAGATGTCATACTATCATCATCAGCGGCGGATTCAAGGCGCGCAGGTGCCGGATGAGTATGAATGCGGGATTGTCAACCGGTCCGGCGAAGCCAGGGATATTTTTATCAAGGTCGGCATGCTGCCGGATGGCATCCAGAGCATTGCTTCCTTCATGGATATCACCACCCTGAAAAAGACGGCCATCGCATTAAAAGACAGCGAGGCCAAGCTGTTGGCCATCATCGAGGCGGCGGAAGGATTCATTTATACTTGCGGCCCTGATTATATTCTTGAGTTTATGAACAAAGGCCTGATTGATAAAATCGGAGAAGATGCCACCGGCTCGCTCTGTTATCAATCCCTGTATCAGCGGGACAGCCAGTGCCCATGGTGTGCCTGGCAGGATGTCTTTCAGGGAAATGCCGGCCGAAAGGAGTTTGAAAGCTCGGTGGATCATCGATGGTATGACGCAATGATGTCACCGATTTTTGATCATACCGGTTCGGTCGCACGGTTTGAGGCGTTTGTCTTCGACATCACCGAACGTAAACAGGCAGAAAAAGCGCTCAGGGAACGGGAAGTCTATTTGAGCCGGGAAAACGTCAGGTTAAAGTCGAGTATCCGGGACCGTTTTCGATTCGGGGACATTATCGGTAAAAGCCCGGCTATGCAGCAGGTATACGAACTGATATTAAATGCCGCCGGCACGGATGCCAATGTGATTATATACGGGGAATCCGGGACCGGCAAGGAACTCGTGGCCCAGGCGGTTCACAATATGAGCGAGCGGAGAAATTCCGCCTTTGTGGTGGTCAACTGCGGCGCTATCCCGGAAAATCTTCTGGAAAGTGAGTTTTTTGGATACAAAAAAGGCGCGTTTACAGGTGCAGAACAGAACAAGCACGGGTACCTGGACCTTGCCGACGGCGGAACCCTGTTTCTGGACGAGTTGGGCGAGATCAGCCTGAACATGCAGGTGAAGCTGCTGCGCGTAATTGAAGGCATGGGATATCGTCCGCTGGGCAGCGACCGGATGCATCATCCGGATATCCGGATTGTCGCCGCCACCAACCGGGATCTTGCGGACCGGGTCAGGAACGGGAAAATGCGCGAAGATTTTTTTTACAGAATTCACGTGATCCCGATTCATCTCCCCCCGTTAAGGGACCGGAAAGAGGATATTCCGCTTCTGATCGATCACTTCATGCAACAGTATGGTGATCGCGACCGGCTGCCGCCCATCACCGGCAAAATGATGGACGCGGCACAGAGCTATGACTGGCCCGGTAATATCCGGGAACTGCAGAATGTGCTGCATCGGTACCTGACCCTTAACCGGTTTGAATTGTCGGAACTTTCAGTGAAAAAAGAAACCGCGGGGAAACAGAAAAGCGCTGACGCGGCCATTGATTTTGATACCAAATTGGCGAGCCCGGGCGCGAATCTGCCGGAATCCGTGGAAGCCTATGAAAAACAGCTGATTCGTAAAGTGCTTGAAAAAAATCAGTGGCAGCGGGGGAAAGCGGCCGCTGATCTTGGGATTCATCGCCGGACCCTGTTTAAAAAAATAAAAAAATATCGGATTGATCGTTCTCAAAATGTGATCGATCATTCTCAATGAAAATATTTTCAGTTATTTCAAACAATTTATCATTGTAACGCCTCCACGCTGGGGTATTTTTGCCCCGTCTCCCATATTCTTTTCTTGATTCGTGCTTCTAAAAATATCATTTAATTTCAAATAGTTATAAAAACTTCATATTTGGCATGAATCTTGGAATACTGATTGTCGTCTTCATAAACAGTAACTTATTCAGGCCAATGGCCGACGTCTGAGATTAAAACCGCACAAAGGAAATACGTATGGAAATACTGGTCGTTATGCCGGATCATCAGGCTGCCGAAAACATTCGGCAGCGCATCAGCGAGCGTGGGCATCGTGTGATGCTGGCCGGAACCATAAAAGATGCCAAGGACATTACGTCCTTTCAGCAATTTGATTTAAGTTTTATCCACCTGTGTCTGCCGGACGGTGACGGGCTTGAACTGATCAAGCATATGAAAAAGTGTTTCCCGGAAATCCGTATTGTTGCCATGACCGATTCCAATTCGCGGCTTCGGGAACTCTCGGCCCGGAAGCTGGGAATCATCTACTACATGGTGGAGCCGTTCGATGCGCAGGAAACGGGCTATATTGCCGATCATTTATCAAAAAAAGTAAGTAATCTTTAAGGAGGAAATCGATAATGCAACATGAAACCGTAAATTATGACATCCTGACACCGGTAAAATTTCTAGCCCGAAGCGGGGCGATTTATCCGGATAAAACCGCACTGGTTCATGGAGAAAACCGTTATTCCTATGAACAGTTTTTGCGACGGGTTTACCAGCTGGCCAACGCGCTGAAAAATGCGGGAGTTGAAAAAGGGGACAAGGTGGCATTTATCTGCCCGAATATCCCCCCGATGATTGAAGCGCATTTTGCCGTGCCCATGATCGGCGCCGCCTTGGTCAGCGTCAATGTCCGGTTGTCGTCCGGAGAGGTAAAATATATTTTGAATCATTCGGAAGCCAGGGTTCTGGTGGTGGACAATGAGTTTGCGGATCTCGTCCAGCCGGGTTTAGATGATCTGAAATATGTCAAAACCATCGTCAATGTATGTGATGTAAGCGATGCCATGCCATTGCCGGGCACAGAGTATGAATCTTTTCTGGCGTCGGCAGTTGATGACCCGTTGCCGTGCGCGGTTGCGGATGAGTACGACGTGGCGGCCATTAATTATACCAGCGGCACCACCGGTTTACCCAAGGGCGTGATGTATCATCACCGGGGGGCCTACCTCAATGCGCTGGGCGAAGTGATCGAGTTCGGGCTGAATGCCGGATCCGTCTACCTGTGGACCCTACCCATGTTTCATTGCAACGGGTGGTGTTTCCCCTGGGCGGTTACTGCGGTGGGCGGCACCCATGTCTGTTTGCGGAAAGTGGAGGCCGAAACCATATACCGACTGGTAGAATCGGAAAACGTTACCCATCTTTGCGCCGCGCCCACGATATTGATTTCTTTGTCCACATACGCGGCTGAAAAGAATCTTCGGCTGAACCGTCATCTTGAAATTATGACCGCCGGTGCACCCCCGGCGCCCCGGGTGATCGAAAACATGGAAGCGGTGGGCGCAAATATTACCCAGACGTATGGCTTGACCGAAGTATTCGGCCCGCACACCATGTGTAAATGGCAGCAAAAATGGAATGATCTGCCGGCCGGCGAACGTGCCGGGATCAAAGCACGGCAGGGAGTACCCTATGTCAACGCTTTGCATGTAAATGTAGTGGATCCGCACACCATGGAACCGGTTCCCCGGGATGGCCGGACCATCGGTGAAATTGTGATGCGCGGCAATAATGTCATGCTCGGATATTACAAGGACAAGGCAGCCACCGACACGGCGTTCGAAGGCGGATGGTTTCACAGCGGGGACCTGGCGGTCATGCATCCGGACGGATATATCCAGATCATGGACCGGCAGAAGGATATCATCATCAGCGGCGGAGAAAATATCTCCACCGTGGAAGTGGAAAATACCATCTACAAACATCCGGATGTGCTGGAAGTTGCCGTGGTATCCACCCCCCATCCCAAATGGGGCGAGGTCCCCAAGGCCTTTGTCAAACCACGGCCCGGGACCAATCCCACGGAAGCCGACATTATTGCATTCTGCAAGGAACACATGGCCCGGTTTAAGGCGCCGAAAATGATTGAGTTCGGTGATCTGCCCAAAACCGCCACGGGTAAAATTCAGAAATTCAAACTCCGGGAAAAAGAATGGCGCGGTCACGAACGGAAAGTGGCGTAACCGGATCATTCATCGAAAATATTGAACAGGGGCGGGGATGCTCCCGTCCCTGTTTCGATTTCAAATGGAATTAAATGTTTTTCGGCACGCAATGGGGGGTTAAGCAGTTTCCAGCACTACCGGTTCAAATCAGATTCCTGGGTTTCAGTCTTATTTCCCGTTCCCGCCACCCGATACCTTAAACCAGCCTTCCGCGCCGGCCTTCAAGCCTGTTGGGCCCCGTTTTCAGGCTTTGGCAATGCGCCAAGCTTCGGGGGGGCGGGGTCAAGGATTTTCACCTTTTTAATCAGCAGATCCGCATCGATCATATCCGGAATCGACGATTTCTGCTCAACTAGGCCCGCCAGTGCTTTTGCGCCTATTTTTCGGGCCGACCCCATCCGGCCGAGTTCCAGGTGAACATACGTGCCGGCCGACCGGACCAGCGCCTGAATCACTTTTTTTTCAACACCTGTCGCGGTGTGCCAACGATTTTCCAGCCATTCATGGACCTCAAAAAACAATTCCTGGTTCCATAGCAAAATAGCGATCATATAAGTGTCGTCGCTTTGAGGTCCGCCTGATTGCAGTTGCGCCAGTACAATCCGGTAACGGGTGATGCGGGCATGAATGTAGCTCTTAACAAACGGTTCGGGATCTTCGGACAGATATTTTTCGGCCGCTGCCTGTGACGGTCCGATATTCCTCAAATGAATGGATTCAATCAGGCTTTCAGACAAATCATTTCTGATATTTCGGCATAAGCGGTTTTGAAACGGATCAAATCTGTTCATCGATAGACGATCCTGCTGCAACTCTTTTTATGGTGAAAATGGTTATTTCCCGGGAAAACGATAAACTTCTATCCGTAATGTAATTTCTCTAATATTGCTGGTTTGTACCATTTTTTCTCTGAAAGATGAAATATTTTTAAAGTCGAAAAATCGGGCGGAGAAAAAGGATTGGTGGTTTTATCGTTTGTATATATCCCCGGGCGTTTTTGAAAATAGATTCATAAGTCCCTGTTTGTTTTAACGGTCCCATGATTTTTCAGAAATTCTTATTTCTTTTTATTGAGGTATTTTTATGCTAATAATGAATTTCCGGTTAAAAATCGGCATCTAAATGCTTTTTCATTTTTTTGGGGAATGATGGGTACAAGGAAATTCATGCACAAATTTAATGAATAAAATGGCACGAATATCAGGTAGAAACATGTTTAACGGGGGTTAGCCCCGCAGCAACAGGAGTGTGTGATGAGAGCAAAGCAGTGTTTTTTTATTTTTTTTATTTTTACTCTTTTGATTCTCCCGGCATGTAAATCATTAAACATGACACCCATAATCCAGGCCGCGGACCAGGGGCAGATGGATGAGGTCAATCAGCTTCTTGCTCAGGGGGTTGAAACGGATGAAGCCACCAAGGAGGGCGTGACACCGCTGTATATGGCTTCATTAAGAGGACATGAAGATATTGTCAAACGTTTGATCGACAAAGGGGCGGACGTCAATGTAAGCATCAAAAAGACATTTAAATATGAGGACCAGACAGTATACGAAGGCCGGACCCCGCTGATGGCAGCCCTGAGTGAAAAACATAAGGATATTGCCGAAATATTGATTCAAAAGGGGGCGGATGTGAATGCGGTTGACATTAACGGGGCCACCCCGCTCTTTATCGCCGCGGCCCTGAACGATAAGAGTATTGTTAAAATGCTCATTGAAAAAGGTGCGGATCTCAATTTGAAGATCCTGAAAGAATACCAATATAAAGGGGAATCTGTTTTTAAAGGTGCCACCGCGTTCATGGTGGCCCTGGCAATGAAACAGGATGCCAATGCGGATCTTTTGTTTACCCATGGGGCGGATGTGAATACCCGGTGTGATAATGGAGTTGATTCCCTGATGCTTTCCGCAGCCAATAGCGACGGAAAGATGGTGAGATATCTGCTGTCGAAAGGCGCAGACCCGAATACGGTCTTAAAAGCAGACATTATATTTAAAGGGCAGCCTGTCTTTGAAGGAGTCACCCCCCTGATAGTAGCTGCTTACGCGGGAGATGACGACAGTGTGACCGCTCTGATCGAGGCAGGCGCGGATGTGAATGCCATGACAAAACACGGCACAATCCCTTTGATGGCGGCGGCATCTCAAGGCCGCCTGGAAGCAGTCAAAGTGTTGGTGGCCAATGGTGCAAATGTAAATGCCAGGACCACCTTAACCCTGACGGTCGGAAAAGAAGTTACTCCCAAGGGGTCCACAGCCCTTGGGCTGGCTGCCTATGGCGGGCATGATAAAACCGTAAAATTTCTTTTGGAGAATGGGGCGGATGTGAATTCCAAGGATGATGACACAAACATCGATGCCCTTTTTCTGGCGGCTGAGAAAGGTCACATCAAGGTGGTGAAGATCCTGATTGAAAATGGTGCGGATGTGTATGCGGAAACCAAAATGGGAACCGCACTGGGTGCGGCCTCCCATTACGGCTACACATATGTCGCGCAATATATCAAAGATGCCCGGGAAAAACTGAAAGAAACCCAGGGAGAAGAATAACCCGTCAATCATGGTTCATAGACAATGAACAGGTACATCATTGAAAAACGAGATAAGGAAGTGGTCGAAAAATTCCGTGCGGTTGTGGAGTCCAAGGAGCAGCGTAAAAGAAGGGCCAGAATCCGGCTTTTCGGGGTGCTTCTGGTGTTTGCCTG